>JABSRS010000371.1 GCA_013214885.1 Gammaproteobacteria bacterium | reverse complement strand
ATATTGCATGGCGAAAGCTGGTCTTGCGATGATGACATTATCGCTGGCCAATGAATTAGCCCCAGAGGTTCGGGTTAATGCCATAGCACCAGGTGCAATTATTTGGCCCAGCAACGGAATATCGGCCCAAGATGTCAGTCAGGTAATCGCTAATATTCCACTAGGAAGAAAAGGCCAAGTTGGCGATATAACGACAACAGTTTGTTATTTGCTTGATAGTCATTACGTGACAGGCCAAATTATTGCTGTTGATGGCGGTCGTTGTATATCAGCCTCGACAGGTGCATAGTTTATTAATAGGAGTGGCTTATGATTTCTTTAGAAAATAAGACAATTCAATGCCCACATTGTGGACATCAAACTCACATTGAAGTTGATTCAACTAATGGTGATCAAGATTACTATGAGGAATGTGCCAATTGTTGCCAAGAGTTGCACATTAAAACTCACATTGACGAAGTAAAACAAAAAGTCGACTTGTCATTTGATGCGGACGACGAACAGTTTTATTAATCGAAGTTTTAGCGCTAATGTTATTTAGCAGCCAATACGCGCTCGACGGTATCGACGATGGCTTGAGTTTGGCTATCAATCTCGATGTTGTATAACGATCCGATTACTTTACGATCTAACGTCGTCACCTGTCGCGTTTCGGGGATTAAATAAACTTCAAACCAGTCATCACCGACCAGTCCAAGTGTTAAGCTCGCACCATCAATCGCAATAAAGCCTTTAGGTAAGATGTATTTCATCCATTGTTTATCACAACTAAAGCGTAATCTCGAATTTAACGCACAAGCATCCCGCTCTATTAATGTCGCTGTGGTTTGAATATGACCAGATAGAACATGACCACCAACTTCATCACCGTATTTCAAAGCTCGCTCGACGTTAATGATATCCCCAGCATTAAAGCTTGATAAGGATGTTAATTCCAGTGTCGGTTGCATCACATCAAAATAGATTGCTTCGTCGTCAATATTGGCCACCGTTAAACACACGCCATTATGTGCCACACTGGCACCTTGGCGTAAATCAGTTCTTAAACTGTCACTCAGCGCCATTGCAAAACGCCAGAGCCCTGGTTGTTTCTCGATCCGCAGTATCTTAGACTGACCTTGGATAATTCCCGTGAACATAATCTACCCCTTTGCTGTTTCGGTCATTCTAACGTATTGGTAAGTGCTAAGCACATGATCGCCCTCTTAAAATCAATTAAAAGCTCGCCATTGTTCATTCAATGCGCAACTAGCAAGTTTTTACCAAAAAAGCCTTGCCAGTTGCCGCTGCAATATATAGTATACCGCTCGTTCCAAACATAAATGAAATGCGCGATTAGCTCAGTTGGTAGAGCGCTAGCTCGACATGCTAGATGTCACAAGTTCAAGTCTTGTATCGCGCACCACTTTTCCCTTTCTGTTAAACTATTATTATTTTTCAAAGTACCTATAGGATTTTATTATGAATTTTTCGACAATCACCGTCAGTGAATTTTTAATTAAGATCACCTCAGAAACAGTCAATATTGTTGACACCCGTGACCCGCAGTCCTTTGCACTGTCACATATCCCTAATGCTTTTAATTTAAACCAGGGCAACCTTGAACAGCACCTAAGTGACCTTGACATGGATTTACCTCTTGTTGTTTGTTGCTACCATGGTATTAGCAGTCAAGGAGTGGCTCAATTTTTGATTGAGCGTGGATTCGAAGATGTTTATTCTTTGGCTGGCGGATTTGAAGCTTATGCCAACTCAAACGCCCAGTAATAGTACTATTTAGCCTTGAACGTTGCAATTAACCGATCGTCTTGGTAAAAGCTCAACACTTCACCCTGTACCGAAAAGTGATTAACCTGCGTTAACATCAAACTCATTTTATGTTCTAATTCATTAAGTTGTTGTTCGCGACAAGCCATTCTAGTCATTGCTATTGGCCCAAATTTAATCATTGATTGCTGATAGTCTGATGCCTCAAACAAAAATTCAGGTTTGCCAAACATTCGATTGCAGCCAGAAAATCCAGAAAAACCCTGATCAGAAATTAATATTTCAGGAAAATTCTGCGGATCCTTTATCTCGATTTCACCGATGCTTGCTAGAGAGACTAAACGCCACTGTTGATTTGAGCGTAAATGAGTATTGGCTAAAAATTGCTGACTGCCCTGCTTCAGTACTTGCTTGAGATGAAACTGATGACCAACCGAAAACTGCTGTAACTCTAACTTATAAAATAATCCTCGAGTGTATTCCAAGCCAGCAATGTCACTAGAGAGCGAAAGCCAAGGCGATTGAGCACCTTGGTCGACAAATTTTATTTGCTGACAACCACCCGCCTTATCTTGACATTGGACGCGTGAACTACTGAGCCAAACCGTATGGATCATCGATGTTTTAACACCAGGATCTTGCTGCTCATTGGAAAAACAACCAGCGATGCCAAACACCACCAATAGACACAGGATCACACGTTTCATTTACCAGCCTCGCTCAAAATAACCAACCTACAACAATTCGATGAATCTTAGCTTAATTTAAGCCGATTATTGGTATCGCGAGACTTTTTAATCAGTGAGTCACCCTCTTCTTGTGCGCCCAACTTGGCTAATCGATCATATAGCACGACATTAACCGTTGCGGCCAAGTTCATACATCCCACCGTTGGAATATAAATAACATGCTCGCACCATTTGACGACATCTTTGGCCAATGATTTATCCTCAGGCCCAAAGACATAGAAAGCATTGTTAGGATGAACAAAATCGACCAATGAAGTTGCACCCTCAACTAACTCAATCGCAACCGGCACACAACCTTCAGGAATTGCGCTCATAAAAGATTCAACACTAAGCAGTGGGATTTTTGAGGCAACATTTTTGGTATCAGTATGTAAAGCGCCACAATGCTGCTTCGCTTTGTTATAACGATTACCGGTATAACTGACCGATAATGCATTGTAACAACCGGCAGCGCGCATCACCGCACCGACATTTTCTGGATTTTTGGGATCGGTTAAACCGATATGGGCTTGGGGAGAGTTCATAAGGTAATTAAGTAAGATCGAATTAAGCTAATTTTAACGGATTTAAACGCCAGATAAAAGAAAGGACGCCACATTGGCGCCCTTTAATCTAGAATCAATTAGCTTAGAGACTAATCTTCGATTTCCATCGTCATTAATGATGCGTTTCCACCAGCAGCGGTAGTATCAACACTGATGGTTTTTTCAGTCACTAATCGCTCAAACAATACCTGGTTAGATACTGCGGTAATTAGCGGTAAGATTGCACCAGAACGTGCTGCCAATTGTTGATTAACGATATGAACAATGCCAGCATTACGGTCAACGATGGTACCAGCAAGGAACTGATGCGAGTTAAGCGCGTTAAGTTGGGCCAGCTTTGATACTTGCTCGAGGTACTGATCGCTCACGCTAGTCACTACGGTGTTACCTGTTGCCAAGGCGGTGATCAAACTTAAGAACCAGAAATCGAACGACGTATCTTGGTCACGCACCAATCCAACACAACCCCGAGACTCAAGCGTAATCGTGTTTGACTCACCCGTTGGTCCAGGCAATACAGTTGGCTTGGACAATTTCTTTTCAATCATTATTAATTGTGCACTTGCCGCACTAATG
>JABSRS010000370.1 GCA_013214885.1 Gammaproteobacteria bacterium | reverse complement strand
GTGCAGAGCAGCAACAGCTTAAAGGGCTAATTTCAAAGCTTAACCACCAACTAGATCAAACCAAATAACCGCTAAGTTTACTTAGCTTTTATTTGGCTTAGTTTTGTTAGGTTTTATCGCCAAGTAGACCCCAAACACACTAATAACCACCCCGACAATCGCCCACAGTGACAGTGTTTCATCAAACAATACCCAAGCTTCTATCGCAGTTACACCTGGCACTAGGTAGAAATAAGCGGCGACTTTGGCTGACTCCCCTTCATTAATCATGAACAGCAACAACAAGATCGCAATCACCGATAAACCAAACACTAACCACAATAAACTAGCGATTAACGGTAATTGCCAATCAACGATCTGCGTTTCAAAGCTAAAGGTTAAAATGGCCATTAAAATTGCAGTGGCGATGTATTGAATTAATGACGCGGCCACCAAGTTAACCCCACCACCAAAGCGTTTTTGATAGAGCGAACCAACCGTAATACCAATTAATGCGGTCATTGCCGCCAACATCATTGGCCAATTAAGCACGAGATCGCCATCTTGCTGCTTCGAGCCAAGCACTAGAATGACCCCAACAAAGCCCAAACCAAGTCCTAGCCACTGCATCTTATTGAGGCGTTGCTTATAAATAGCCATGGTAATTAACGCAGTAAGCAGCGGTTGCATTGATACTAATAACGCGGTGATCCCCGCTGGCATTTGCCATTTTATCGCCGCAAACACGCCGCCAAGGTATGCACCGTGAATTAATAGACCACTAATCGCCTGATGCTTAACGAGATGAAGTTTTGGCAGCGGTATTTTTAGCACCACCATTAACAGCGCAAACACCGCTACTGTCATCATCATCCGGATAAATAACAGATTAAACGGCTCGATATAGGGCAGCGCATATTTAGCACCGATAAAACCAGTACTCCATAGCAACACGAAGATAACAGGCACGAACCCAACCAATTTTGACAATCTATCTTTCACAAAACTTCCTTAAACAATATCTCAAACAACATCTAAAACAATCTTAAACAACAGCTTTAAATCAGATATTATATCTTTCATATCCGATAGCAAAATAGGCATTAGTCCAATGGACAAAAAAAACGCAACCAAATCAATCAACTTATTAGAACAAACCGCGTTATTGTTAGCACCTAGTGGCACCGTCCTCGATTTAGCCTGTGGTAAAGGTCGTAATGGCTTAGCATTACAAGCTGAAGGCTTTCAGGTGCATTATATAGATCGCGACCCACCAGCACTCGATCACATTGCCCAATTAGCCCCAAACAGCGAGATTATTTGTGCAGATCTTGAGTCAGATCTCCCTTATCAATTAACCAAGCTGGCATTTGACGCCATCTTGGTCTTTCGCTATTTGCATCGACCGTTAATGCCACAAATTATTGCCGCATTAAAACCTGGCGGTTACATCGTTTATCAAACATTTAACCACCAGCAAGCGACTATCGGTAGGCCTAAAAATCCTAACTTTTTATTAAATGATAATGAGTTATTAGACATATTTAAAGACTTTGCAGTGATACATTTCTTTGAAGGATTTTGCGAAATCGAGCAAGCCTACATTGCGCAAATAATCGCAAAAAAGCCAGAGTAATAAAACTCTGGCTCCTTAGATTGCCTTATTTTTTTGCTATAGTTTAAGGCTTTTTCTTCTCTTTAAGGCGATAAACCACCACAAAGAATACTGGCACGAAGAATATCGCCAAGACCGTTGCCGACAACATGCCACCAAACACCCCAGTACCAATCGCATTCTGGCTACCAGAGCCAGCACCAGTACTTAAAACCAATGGTGTCACACCCAGCATAAATGCTAGTGAAGTCATGATGATCGGTCGTAAACGTAATTTAGCAGCATCGATAGTCGCGCTAACTAAATCTTGTCCTTGCTGATGTAAACTTCGGGCGAATTCGACAATCAAGATGGCATTTTTCGATGCTAACCCAATCGTCGTTAACAACCCTACTTGGAAATAGACATCGTTAGATAACTCACGACCAATCGCAAAGACCACCGCGCCTAAGATACCCAATGGTACAACCATCATCACCGCAAATGGCACACTCCAACTCTCGTACAGTGCGGCTAAACATAGAAACACCACTAAGATAGAGAGTGCATACAGTACAGGTGCTTGATCGCCAGACTGTTTCTCTTGCAGCGACATGCCAGACCACTGAAAACCAAAGCCATCGGGCAATTTCGCCGCCAACTCACTCATCGCCTGCATTGCATCACCAGAGCTTAGTCCAGATCTTGCCTGTCCCAAAATTTGGACCGAAGGTGCGCCGTTATAACGCTCAAGTTTTGGCGATCCATAAACCCAACGTACCGAACTAAATGCGGTAAATGGCACCATTTCGCCTTGGTTATTTTTGACGTACCAGTAACTTAGATCTTTTGGCATCATTCGATACGGCGCATCAGCCTGAACATACACTCGCTTAACGCGACCACGGTCGACAAAGTCGTTGACATAAGTCGGTGCCCAAGCGGTGGCAAAGGTACTATTGATATCGTCGAGACTTACCCCGAGTGCCATCGCCTTTGGCTGATCAATATCGATTTTAAATTGTGGCGCATCGCTCAGACCGTTTGGACGAACTCCCGCAAGACGAGGATCTTGCGCCGCCATTCCCAACAACTGATTACGCGCATTCATCAAGGCTTCGTGCCCTTGCCCTGCTAAATCCTGTAATTGAAAATTGAAACCAGACGCGGTGCCCAATTCCATGATCGCTGGTGGCACAAAAGCGAACACAAAGGCTTCATTGATTTGCGAGAAGGCACCCATCGCGCGCCCTGCTACCGCTTTAACGTGCTGATCGTCACGAGTACGCTGATCCCAACCTTTTAAGCGCACAAAGGCGATACCATTGTTTTGGCCATTACCACTAAAGCTAAACCCAATCACCGTGAATACTGACTCAACGTTTTCTGCCTCGTCAATCATTAGGTAATCTTCAATGACTCCCATCACCTCAATCGAGCGCTCTTGGCTGGCTCCTTGGGGCAATACCATTTGCGTGAACATCGTGCCCATGTCTTCATCTGGCAAAAATGAGGTTGGTAACTTGGTAAACAAATAGCCAAGCCCGATAACTAACATGCCGTAAATCAACATGTAGCGACCCGTTCGAGCTAGAATCTTGGTAAGACCTGATTGATAACGATTAGTCGCACCATCAAAGACGCGGTTAAACCAACCAAAGAAACCACCTACAGGTTTTTGCTGGCGATCGATCGGCTTTAACAAGGTCGCACAAAGCGCTGGAGTTAACGTTAGCGCCACAAT
>JABSRS010000369.1 GCA_013214885.1 Gammaproteobacteria bacterium | reverse complement strand
TGACCTTGGCCACATCCAGAATGTCATGATGGAAGTCGTGAGCGACAAGACTGGTTACCCATCGGATATGTTAGAACTTGGCATGGACATGGAAGCTGATTTGGGCATTGACTCAATCAAACGGGTTGAAATCTTAGGCGCGGTTCAAGAAATTATTACCGATTTACCAGAGCTAAATCCTGAAGACTTGGCTGAACTGCGTACGTTAGGCGAAATCGTCGAGTACATGCAAAGCAAAGTAACGCCAACTGACCCAACACCTCCTGGCTCTGCGGCTCCAGTGCCTACTGAAACAGTAACTGCACCTGCAATCGATTTAGGTCACATTCAAAAAGTGATGATCGAAGTGGTCGCTGACAAGACCGGTTACCCGGTCGGCATGTTAGAACTTGGCATGGATATGGAAGCTGATTTGGGCATTGACTCAATCAAACGGGTTGAAATTTTAGGCGCAGTACAGGAAATCATTACCGATTTACCAGAACTAAACCCAGAAGATTTAGCTGAGCTTCGTACTTTAGGCGAAATCGTTAGCTACATGCAAAGCAAAGTGGCAAGTCCTGCCGCGGCGCTTGGCTCTACCGCTAGCACTGAGGTCTCTGCTGCGGCTGCGACGTTTCAAGTAGCAGATTTTATTCCTGCACCAAGTGCAACAGTAGCGATTGAGCGTTTAAGCTCAGTCACTAAAATTATTCAAGACGCGACAGGCGCTAACGCCCTAATCGTTGACGATGGCACTGGTGCCGCGGTTGCACTTAGTAGCCAACTAACCAAAGCTGGTTGGAACGTCACGGCACTTAAGCCAACTTGGGTTAAGGCAAGCTCGAAAAAAGCCTTTGCTAAAGTGGTTAAGGTTATTGAAATTAGCGATGTCGATGAAGATCAAATTAAAAGCATCGTCGATAATGGCGCACAATTAGACGCTGTGATTTACATGCAGGGCGCAAATACGATTAGTGGCATCGAATATCCACCAGCCTCGAAGCAAGGTCTGATGTTAGCCTTTATCTTAGCCAAGCTAAGCAAGGTTACCGCAGCCGCTAAAGTTCGTGGTGCATTTATGGTTGTTACTCGTCAAGGCGGTAGCCTTGGTTTTAATGACATTGGATTGAACAGCACTGATACCTCAGCTGATTTGGTTCAAGGTGGTTTAAACGGTTTAGTTAAAACACTATCGCACGAGTGGGATTCAGTATTATGTCGCGCGGTTGATTTCTCTGCGAAATTAGCGGCCGATAAAGTGGCGACTCTTGTTAGTGATGAACTACTGGACGCTAACACCGAGCTTAGTGAAGTCGGTTACGATACATCTTCAACCCAAGCAAAGGGGCGCTTGACCTTAGTGGGCGTTGCTACTGACAGCTACGCACTAACCGCAGGCAACAGCATCGACGCAGACTCTGTATTCTTGGTTAGTGGTGGCGCCAAAGGCGTAACCGCTCATTGTGTTATCCGGATTGCTCAAGAACACAAGTCTAAGTTCATCTTGTTAGGTCGTTCGGTATTTTCAAGCGATGAGCCAAGCTGGGCGAGCGGTATTAATGACGAAGCAGCACTTAAGAAAGCTGCCATGCAAGCACTAATTGCCGCGGGCGACAAGCCAACGCCAGTTAAAGTGATGCAGTTTATTAAGCCAATCTTTGCTAACCGCGAAATTAGCCAGACCCTAAACGCGATTAAAGCCGCAGGCGGTCAAGCTGAGTACGTGGCTAGTGATGTTACCGATGCGCTTAGTGTACAAGCTGCGGTTAATCCACTGATTGAAAAGTTTGGTCAGGTTACTGGCATTATCCACGGCGCGGGCGTATTAGCCGATAAGTTTATCGAGCAAAAGACCCTCAAGGATTTTGAAGCTGTTTATAGCACTAAGATAGACGGATTGTTGTCGATGTTAGCTGTAACAAAGCAAAACGAGTTAAAGCACCTAGTGTTGTTCTCGTCAGCCGCTGGTTTCTACGGTAACCCTGGACAATCTGATTATTCAATCGCTAACGATATCTTGAACAAAACGGCGTATCGCTTCAAAGCATTGCACCCTAAAGCACAGGTATTGAGCTTTAACTGGGGTCCTTGGGACGGTGGCATGGTAACTCCTGAGCTAAAACGGATGTTTGCTGCGCGTGGCGTGTACATTATTCCACTAGACGCTGGTGCCCAGTTATTACTGAGTGAGCTAAGCGCTACCGATAACCGTTGTCCACAAATCTTGGTAGGCAATGATTTATCGAAAGACGCTGAGGGCTCTTCAGTAAAAAAGCCACAAGTTAGTCGCTATCCAACAGGTCTTGCTACTTCAAAAGTAACCAAGAACCTACAAGCGACTAACAATGTGTTTTTAGAAGATCATACCTTTAATGGCAACAAAGTGTTGCCAACCGTGTGTGCCATTGCTTGGATGAGTGATGGTGCCACCTCGGTTTATAGTGATTACCAGTACATTGGGTTTGAAGACTATCAACTGTTTAAAGGGGTGATTTTCGACGGCAGCGAAGCCAGTGATTACACCATTGACCTAGTACCCGCTGAGCAATCAGATGAGCAGGGGATTGTTCGGGTAAAAGTGACAATTTCGAGTATCAATGACGCGGGTAAGCCAGTATTTCATTATGGTGCGACGTTATTAATTGTAAAAAAGTTAATGCTTAAAGGTGGCCTAGCTAAGATTAAGCTTGAAACAAGCTTCGCCGCCATCACTAGTGAAGTAACGCCAGCGGCTACGGCACTTTATGACAATGGCACCTTGTTTCACGGGAGTAGCTTGCAAGGCATTAGCAATATCGTTCGCTGTGACGAGCAAGGTTTGTTGTTAGGGTGCCAAGTGCCAGCGATTGCCAGTGTTAAGCACGGTCAGTTTCCGCTAAGAAGCAACAACATCTTTGCTAATGATCTCGTGTATCAGGCAATGCTGGTGTGGGTTCGCAAGCAGTACGGTATCGGTAGCTTACCGACCTCGACTGCGGCGTGGACTGTTTATCGCGAAGTGGCGATTGATGAGTTGTTCTATCTTGAGCTAACCGTGGTTGAGCATAACTTAGATCAACGCCGTGGCAGTAAAGTGGTTTGCGATATTAAGTTAATTAGCCAAGACATGAGTTTGATTGCCCAAGTGAAATCAGCCCAGGTTCGTGCTAGCAAAAGCTTAAATGCTATGTTTGAAAAGAAATAAATTGTTATTTGTGGGAGCCAGAGAAGGTTAGTTAGTTGAAGTAAGGTTGCTGTTGCTGGCATGGATGCCAGCTCAAGCCTACATGGATGTATTTACGGCGTGCGAACCGTCTTTGACTGGCTAACCGCATTTATCATTAGTAGCAATATCTAACCGTTCCTTAATTGGAGTCGTTAGACATTACTATTTAACAATCGGAATAGATAAGAA
>JABSRS010000368.1 GCA_013214885.1 Gammaproteobacteria bacterium | reverse complement strand
CAGTACCATCGCCAATTTCTTACCATCATGCGACCAACGCGGTGCACTATTGATGCCTTTAAACGCACTGACTTTACGGCGTTTTTGGGTATAAATATCTTGGACAAATATTTGCTGACGTTTATTCTCAAATGAGGCATAAGCTAATTTAGTACCATCTGGTGACCAACTCGGTGACATTAACGGCTCTTTTGAACTTAAAATTTCAATTTCGTTATGGCCATCATAATCAGCAATCATCAATCGATGAGTATACTCTTTTTTGTTATTAACTAATACATAAGCAATTTTAGTACGGAATGCCCCGCGTTGCCCAGTCAATTTCTCATAAACAATGTCACTAATTCGATGAGCATATTGACGAAATTCACTAGCGGTAATGACAGTTTCACGGCTATCGAGTAAATGGGCATTTGAATCAACTAAGACCCCGCCCCTTAACATTTGAGCTTTACCATCCGTTAATTGGCCTCGAACAACGTCAACCAATTCAAAGCCAACGATAAAGCGATTACCAGGATATGGTTTAATCGTTCCCACTAATACTGCCTCAACGCCAACATCAGCCCATTGCTGATAATTAATCGCTTGAGCTACACTCGGGGTTTGTGGCATTGAAAATACTGGCACAGGACTAAAACGCCCACTACGCCTAAGATCAGCTGCAACTACTGACGTTAATTCACTCGGAGCACGGCCTTGACCAAGCCACTTAAATGGCACGATCGCTACAGGTCGAGCACTATCAACCCCTTCGGTAATCACAATATCCAATGCGGCATTGGCACTTAAGGAAACACAGGTCAAACATACTAATATTATTTTATAAATCAACTTCATTTGGCTACTCAAATTCTGGTTGTACAGTTAAATTAATTTCTTTTAGCTGGGCAAAAACTTCTGGGTCTTTTGACACCGGCAAAGTATGCGCCTTGTAAACCGCGTTCTGCGCTGATTTACAGACAATTTTGTCACCTGAGATTGGCGTAACATTATAAACCAAGCCAGAACTAGCCAACTTGATATTAAGCACGCACTGTTTACCCTTCATGCTTTCATCAACATTCCAATGACGCTTGATCGCTCCGCTAATCAGTGCTGTGTACTTATCAACCTCAGAGAGCACGGCTCGTCGACGAACCTGAGTTAACTCAGCTTGTTCAGATGCCATTTCCTGTGCCATCAGTAATTCATTTTCGGCACGCTCTTTGGCTAATTTTTCTTTTCTTAGTTTCTCAATTCGAATTTTATCAAGCCGCTTTTTCTCAGCTTTAGCTTTGGCGGCTTTAACCGCTGCTGCTTTTTTTGCCTTGGCGACTTTAGCTGCTTTTGCCGCTTTGGCATCAGCCACTCGTTTAGCTTTTGCTTTGGCGGCGGCTTTATCTGCTGCAATCCGTTTCTTCTTAGCGTCAGCTGCTGCCTTTTCTTGTTTTTTACGGTTAGCCACTGCTGTTGCGGCTTTAGCATTTGCTTTTGCAGCTTTAGCATCGGCTTGTTGCTGCTTTTTCTTAGCGGCTTTGGCTAATTTCTCGCTGGCTAACTTATCTAGTTGTTGTTTTTTGCGCTGGCGCTCAAGTTCTTTAATTTTAGCCTGTTCATTTTTGAGTTTTTTAGCCCGCGCTTTATCATCAGCGAGACGTTGTGCTTTGGCTTTTTTGAGTTTATCGAGCTGTTTATTAACATCACTTTGATTGACTAGTGACGCTTGAACAATTGGTTTATGACTCGCTGTCGGTTGTTTTTTCTCTGGCTTACTTAGTTGCGCGTTAAACAGTAGCGCACCAATTATCACCACGTGTAACAGCAATGAGCCAGCTAGCGCTGCCGAAAAATAAGATTTGTTAGTCACTTATTGTTCCACCGGATCTGTCATTAATCCAACCGACGGGGCTCCAGCCCCTTGAAGCGTTACCATTAATTGCAAAATATAGTCATACGGCACCTCGCGATCGCCTTTAACCATCACCGGTGTATTAGGCTCAAGTAACAAATGAGCGGCTACTAACTCTGCGAGTTCTTGTTGAGTTAACGCTTGCTCTGGTGTATCACCGACCGTGAGATAATAACTGCCATCGGCTTTGACCGATGCAATAATCGGTGGAGCGCTCTCTTCAGCTAACGCTTTAGCTTGTGCTTGAGGAAGGTCGACTTTAACCCCCTGCACCACCAATGGCGCAGTGGCCATAAAAATAATCAGCAACACCAACATCACATCAATGTATGGCACCACATTAATGTCGGCATTGAGTTTACGCCGCTTACGTTGATACTGCATAATTACGACCCTATTTTGCTGTTACCAGCATAAGCTTGACGTTGTAAAATTGACGAGAACTCTTCCATAAAGTTGATATAGATGTTTTCAAGCTTTTCGACTCGTGATGCAAACCGGTTATAAGCAATAACCGCAGGAATGGCAGCGAACAACCCCATTGCTGTTGCAATTAGTGCCTCTGCGATGCCTGGTGCGACCATTTGTAATGTCGCCTGTTGAACTTCACCGAGTGAGATAAATGCATTCATGATCCCCCACACCGTCCCAAACAGTCCAACGTAAGGCGAAATCGAGCCTACGGTCGCTAAAAATGGTAAGTTCTTTTCAAGTTCATCAACTTCACGTGATAATGCCACGCGCATGGCGCGGTGGGAACCATCAACAATAGCTTCAGGCGTGGTTGCCTGAGTCTGGCGCATTCGAGCAAACTCTTTAAAACCAGCGGTAAATAATCTTTCTAAGCCATCATGGGTTTGTGATCTAGCAGACAACTCCTGATAAATAGAGGCTAAGTCTGCCCCACTCCAAAATCTGTCTTCAAACTTTTTAGAGCGCACAGTGGCGTGATTTAAGATTTTGATCCGTTGAAAAATAACGGCCCAAGATACAATTGATGCGGTTAGTAATGACAACATCACTAATTGGACTAACAAACTGGCTTCAAGTACCAGATCTAGGAAAGAGATCTCAGCAGACACCCTTAAACTCCTTTAAAATATTAGATGGAATAGCGACAGGTTTCATTTTATCAAGCGCAACACACACCACTAGGACCGTGGCACTGCTTAACAGTTTCCCATCTTGTGAAAAAATTTGTTGTTCAAACGATAAACTGGCGCGTTTGATCAGACCGACCGTAACATTTACAGTCAGCAGGTCATTAAATTTTGCAGGTTGAAAATAATCAATCTCACATCGGCGAACGAAAAAAGCAATTCCCTGTGCCAACAAAGTATCTTGCTCAAAGCCTAACGAGCGTAAATACTCAGTTCGCGTTCTTTCATAGAAATTTAAATAATTTGAATGATAAACCACACCACCAGCATCGGTGTCTTCATAATAAACACGAATAGCAAACTCAAATGACATTAATTAGCCCAATAATATAAATTTTTATTTAGTGGCTGAAAGTTACTATATATCAGGGTTTAGGGCAACAAAATTAATGCCACCACCACCCTATTTAACCCTATAGCAACATAAGAGGCGCAGGTACGCATCATAAAACCTTAATGATTATAACAAAACCCGTCTCAATTTTTAAAACTCAACAATGTTAATCGCCAGTCAACCAGAGATTAAGTTTAAATTTTATAATGCATATATTTAGCATAATTATTCAATTAGTCGTTAAACACCGCAATATAAGGCCTACCAAGATTCTAAAAATAAACA
>JABSRS010000367.1:2041-3674 GCA_013214885.1 Gammaproteobacteria bacterium | reverse complement strand
TGAAGTACCAAGCGCAGCACCTGCGATAGTAGCCGTAGAGTCAGCCAATAATGCTTTGCCTAAACGAGGAAGTTTACCCTGTTCATCAAGTAAACCACCGCGCTGAGCAACAGCAATTAGCGTGCCTGACGTATCGAACAAATCAACAAACAAGAAAGCAAAAATAACGCTGATCATGCCAACTTCAAGCGCTCCTGAAATATCCATTTTCATAAACGTTGGCGCAAGCGAAGGTGGAACCGACATAATTCCGTTGTAATCAATATCGCCAAATAACACACCAAGGACGGTGATAGCCAAGATAGAGATCATAACCGCACCGTTAATACCACGGTGGGTTAGGCCAACAATAATGAATAGGCCTAGCGCAGTCATCACCGCTGGAAATGCCGTTACATCACCCAACGTGACCAACGTCGCAGGGCTATCAACAACAATACCCGCATTTTTTAACGCAATTATCGCTAAAAACAAGCCAATACCCGCTGCAATACCGTAACGTAATGACAACGGAATGCTATCAACAATCCACTCTCTGACTTTAAACAGGCTCATGATCACAAACACCACACCTGAGATAAATACCCCGCCCAGTGCCACTTCCCAGCTGTAACCCATTTCCATGACCACAGTATAAGTAAAGAAAGCGTTAAGGCCCATTCCTGGTGCTAAAGCAATTGGATAGTTAGCAAGAAAGCCCATGATGAAACAACCAATAGCGGCGGCTAAGCAAGTCGCCACAAAAACAGCCCCATTATCCATTCCCGCCGCTTCAAGCATTGATGGATTAACAAAAATGATATAAGCCATGGTTAAAAATGTGGTGATCCCTGCTATCACTTCCGTTTTAACATTAGTTTCGTGTTCTTTTAATTGAAACAGCTTTTGTAACATGACGAAAAATACTCCGAATAATTTACGACTAAGATCTCTATATTTAGGCGCGCGATTATGCGGCCCTCGTCACACTTTATCAAGTAATAATTGTTTTATTTAAACTAACGTTATATTTCGATTTTTTAGCCCTTGTTCCCCCTCAAACATATCCAAATAAAAATGACTGGACCAAAAAAATCCCACTAGCAAACCAATACAATCATTGATTTAAATCAATAGTTAATGATTAAATGGATTTCAAACTCACGATCAATAAAGGAACTATTGATGAATATTCTTTCCAAACTAACACTGGGCCAAAACTTAATTTATTGGTGTTAATCCCATTAATTGCAATGATTGGTTTTGCATTAGTGCCGTCTTACTCTGCATTTACTGATAGATGCACTCTAGTGAAGCTATAAAAAAGCTGGTGAATTCATCGATTAAACACAGCGGATGCGTAATATCGCCACCAGCCAAAATTTAATCAGTGATTTGGGCGACTAAAAAAGTTGAGAATAAACATTATCAACAATTAATCGCCAAAGCACAGAGCCTTGCGCTTAGCTCAACCAAGCTAAGCAAGTGACATGATCCCAATGATGAAACGCGCATGTTAACTAGACCCAAAGTTGTCGCTTAAGTTAACTGAACAAGCGTGTCCGTAGTAATATCTAGGGATCGTACCTTGTTCTCTCTAACTTTTGATTATATAAAAGTGGCTGATTTTGCCACTTTTTTGGCATCAATAGAT
>JABSRS010000367.1:0-2031 GCA_013214885.1 Gammaproteobacteria bacterium | reverse complement strand
TAATCTAAAACTGTTAACTTAAATCAAAACTAATAAAAGGTTGTGTAGATGAATGTTAAGAGTTTTGATTATGTCATTGTTGGTGCTGGCTCTGCTGGTTGTGTCTTAGCAAACCGCCTAAGTGAAAATGGCAAATATAGCATTTGCTTACTTGAAGCTGGCCCTAAGGACAACACCCCTTTTATAAAAATTCCAGCAGCATTCGCCTACTTTATGTTTTCAAAAAAATATAACTGGGCGTTTGATGCCAAATCTGACCCAACGCTACGCCATGGCCAACCATTGTTTGTACCTCGTGGCAAAACGTTAGGTGGCAGTTCATCTATTAATGCGATGTTGTATATTCGAGGGCAACAACAAGATTATGACGAGTGGGAACAACTCGGCAATCCCGGCTGGTCTTATCATGATTTGCTACCCTATTTTAAAAAGTCTGAATCAAACTCTCGTGGCCAAAATCAATATCACGGAGCCGATGGCCCACTATGTGTCACTGACCGCCCAGTAAATTATCTAATTAGTAAAACATTTATTGCAGCATCGGTTGAGGTTGGTTTTAACTATAACGATGATTTTAATGGCCCAAACCAAGAAGGTGTCGGCTATTATCAATGCACCATTAAAGATGGACAACGTTGTGGGGTTAACCGAGCCTATTTAACACCAGCGTTAACTCGAGCTAATGTCGAAGTCATCGTTGAGGCTCAAGCCACTAGAATCATGTTAAATAATGGCATAGCCCAGGGTATTGAATACACCAAACGCGGTAAAGTGCTCCAAGTTATGGCCAATAATGAGGTTATCCTCAGTGGCGGCGCAATTAACTCGCCCCAGCTCTTACTGTTATCAGGCATTGGCGATAAAGAACATTTAGCCCAGCACAATATTACCGTTGAACATCATCTACCTGGGGTTGGTCAAAATCTCCAAGAACATGCTGATGCCTGCATCTTGGTTAAAAGTAAAAATCACGGTGGTTTAACGGCATCACTGGGCGGAATTTTTAGGATGATCCCTGATACCTTAAACTACTTAGTTAACAAGCAAGGAAAAATGGCAAATTCGGTGGTGGAGGCTGGTGCATTTTTAAAATCGAGTGCGAGTATTGACCGACCTGACATTCAGCTCCATATGTTGCCAGCACTGTATGATGACAACGGTCGTGACATCAAGTTAATGACATCTAATGGCTACTCATGTCACGTTTGCGTGCTAAGACCTAAAAGCCGCGGGGCTATTTCCCTTAAATCAGCAAATCCAATTGACCATCCTGAAATTGATTTTAACTTCTTCTCCCATCCCGATGATCAAAAAGTGATTGTCAATGGCCTTAAACTACTTAGAAAAATAATGGCTGCCCCCGCTTTTGATCAATATCGTGGCGAAGAAATTCACCCAGGCGTAGATATTCAGTCCGATCAGCAATTATTTGACAAGGCCAAAGAGCGCCTTGGTACGGTATTTCATCCTGTTGGTACCTGTAAAATGGGCGTGGATGAGATGGCCGTTGTTTGTCCTCAATTGAAAGTTCACGGCATTAAGCAGTTGCGCGTGGTCGACGCATCCATTATGCCGCTATTAATTAGTGGCAACACCAATGCTCCTACCATTGCTATTGCAGAAAAAGCCGCGGATATGATCCTAGCATCAGCCTAAGGTAATCTACGTTGCTTCGGGTTAACAAATGCTTACATTTTGATTGGTTGTTAGTATTTCAATTTTAAAATAAATAATTAATAATCTAACCACTAAAATGACCAACTCAATAAAAGGATCAATAATGATAAAGTCCATTGTACCGCTAATAGTAGTAGCCTCGTTTATGTCTAGTGTCGCAACAGCTGGTGATTTCTCTGAAAAAATAAAACAAGCCATGCAATCAGAGCATCGCACTGAAGCAGAACAGCTTAGAGACCGCAATCGTAAGCCAGTTCAAACATTAGAGTTCTTCGGGATCAAAGATAACATGAGTGTTATCGAACTAATCCCTGGCGGCGGCTGGTACACCAAACTGTTAGCCCCTGCTTTACG
>JABSRS010000366.1 GCA_013214885.1 Gammaproteobacteria bacterium | reverse complement strand
TGACCGATTGCTGTCCGTAGGTATCTTCAATAATCAGTTCACCACCTTCATAGCTTTCTGGCTCTGACAAAAATACCGTAATAGAAATGTCAGTCCTAATTTGGTTTAAACTGCCCGGGATCACACGAATAGCATTATCGATATGATTACCAAAATTACCAGAGCCTTGATAACAGTTAAACATTGGCGGTAATATTTTATTGGCCAATGCCGCACTATTAAAGACTGGATGATCCTGTAACCGTGCCAAAATAAAATCACCTAATTGCTGTGCTTCAACGCTGTCGGTGGGCAGTTGTAAGTTGTTTTTACAATCCAGTGCTAAATGTCCTGCAGTGGTTTTTCCATCCACCCAATCAGCTTGCTCTAACATCGCCTTAGCTTCTATCACTTGTGATTGGCTTAATAAGTTATCCAACGTAATTAACACATTTCACTCCTAAAAAAAGGAGCCATACCCGTGATCATTGAAATGCAGGTATTAGCTCCCTTATTAACTGATTATGATGTCTTTTCTATTGGTTAAAATACATAATTCATAGACAGCTTCATCACACGCGGAGAGCCAGGACGGAAGTGGCCACGGGCACTGTAATCATTAACAAACTCTTTGTCGGTTAAGTTATCAACATTAAACTGTACGCTTAACGCATTACTGATTTGATAAGCAGCCATCAATTGAATTAACGTGATACTACCGCTTTCGTAGAATGCTCTGTCACGACGCCAGTACGTATTACCCGAGCTATACTGAGTACCTAAAGCAAACGTTAGCTGTTCCTGTTGATATTCTAACCACAGGTTAGCTGTATCTTCTGGTGCAGCAGATAAACCATTACCCACTTTGCCAACGCTAAAGTCTTTAGTCACTTCGGTATTTTGGTGGGTGTAACCCGCTAAAATACTAAAGTTTTCGTTAATCATGCCATTAGCACTGAACTCAAAACCTTTCGCTTCTTGTTCACCCGATAAATAAGTAACGTCTTCGTCATCGCGGTCTTTAACGGTTTTGCTAGTCACAAAATAAGCAGCGGCTAATTGTAAATCACCATCAAACAGGTCAATTTTAGCGCCTAACTCGAAGTTAGTTGAGTCTTGTGGATCAAGCTTGTTAATCTCAGAAACCGTGTTGGCGCGACCAGAAAAGGCTAAATCACCACCAGCCGGATCTTGCGAATTAGCAAAAGAGACATAAACACTCGATTGTTCGGTTGGTTTGTAATTAACGGCGGCATTCCAGCTGAAAAATGTAGATTTCGCTTCTAAGCCAGTTGTTAATATACGATTCCACTTGCCCTCAATACGCTGCCACATATAAGCAGAACCTTCCGCAGTGTAGTCTTCAACACGCACACCAGCGGTTACTATCCAATCTTTATTAATAGTCATGGTGTCTAATAAATAAAGTGCTGCACCAGTACCTTCTACTTTGGTTGGCGCATCCTCACGATGAATCGAACCGGTATAAGCCTGATTAGGATTAGGCTGATCAATCGGTAAATATTGATTGGTCATTTCAATGTCATTGGCTAAACGGTAAGTGGTTTTCTCTTCGTTGTATAATTCGATACCTGTCACTAAGTTGTGATCAACCTGACCGGTGGTGAAATTAGCCAACAAATCAAATTGATTAACAAATAAGGTATTTTCTTCATCTAATGTGCGGGTATAACTGGTATCAAATTCGTTATAGTAGGTGCTAATTCGAGTAGCTCGATCGTAGTCACGATGTAAAATAGGACGACCCATAACCGACTTTTTATCATTGCTGGCAAAGCGCGTTTGGTTAATAACACTAATGTTATCTGAGAATTGATGTTGAACAACTACCGTCGCAACATTAATATTAACTTCTTCGAAATCTCGTTGTTTATTACCGTAAAACTTATCCCATAACGAAGAATCAATCGGACCCGCTTTAATACCTAGCTGCTCACTGGCGTCGTCAGTAATAAAAGGCATGCCTAACATTGGAGTGTTATCTTGCTTCATCAGCATCACGTCAGCGGTCAGACTGGTTTTGTCGCTAAATTCGTGGAACAACGATGGCGCAATCGCTAAGGTCTGATAATCTTCAACGCCGTTACCGAACTTATCACCACCATCAGTCGCCAGCGCATTAATACGCAAGCCAGTTTTATCACCTAAGGTAACATTAACATCGGCGGTAACACGCTTAGTGTCAGCATCATCAAGCATGACATTGATACTAGAAAAATTGTCTAACTTGGCTTTTTTAGTCACCATGTTCACTACACCACCCGATGAACCTTTACCGGTAATACTTGAGCTAGCACCTTTACTCACTTCAATTTGTTCAGTATTAAATAAATCTCGTGAATAACCTGTGACATCGCGAACACCATCAATGTAAATATTACTATTAGCGCTAAAACCACGAATGGTGATTTTATCATTGGTAGTAATGTTGCCACCGCCACCTTCGCCAGCACCAAAAGTAGACACACCAGTGACGTTACGAAGCGCATCACTCAAGCTAGTAACACCCTGATGAGATAATATTTTAGCGTCGATAACGCTAATGGTTTTAGCCGTATCAAGTAACGAAGTCGTTATTTTATGGTTAGATACTTTCTCTTTTTTAAAGATCGATGACGAGTCACCACTCACTGTTGTTTTTGCTAACGTTGCTGTTGAAGTGTCAGCATGAGCATTAACAGCAACCGCTGCCACAGCAAGCGCAACGGCTTTTGATAGAGTTGAACGAGTAAAGATAAGCACAGATAATTCCTATTTATTTAAGAGCAAAACCAAATGGTCTCACTTCAGGTTTATTGATCCAGATCAATGACAGCCGTAATGATAATGATAGCTATTATCATTTACAATATAAATATCATTTTTTATTGAACTTTTTTGAATAAGTTAGAATGAAGTAGTTTGATTGGTATAAAAACAATGACAAAGGTCAAATAGAGTCTCAAGGAAGCAGTTTTGTCGTCTATAGATACGAGTAATATCAATCACTTTTACCAGGGAAATCATTCTTGGTTATTCCAATTGTTTAGCCGAAAATTAAGTAATCATGCCGATGCCGCCGATCTGGCTCATGACGCTTTTATCCGGTTAATGACCAGACCAAAGCTGTTTGATAACAACTCAGGCGCTCGCCTGCGTGCGTTAGGGACTCGTTTTAATGTCCGTCAGTTTAGCGACAATCAGGTGCAACTGAGTGTCTTTGAAGATCGGGTAGCTGTATATCAAACAACTGATCAAGCGTCACAGCCCGCGCCATATATCGTTGCCGCTTTACGTTCAGTGCCGATTTTTAAGCACAGCAAACTGAGTCAAATAATCTAGATAAAAAAACAGCCTAGTTAATCGCTAAGCTGATTTTTTTCACCTTGCTAATGGACGAAGTAAAAAAGTAGATATTTACTGACCAACAAACATAAAATAACTTAACAAACAAAATGATATTCGAAACGATCCTGTTAGTATTGCGTCGATTAATTATTCTAGTGGATTCATAACTCATGTTACAAAACAGAATCTTACCTAAAACTCTCATTACACTGGCTATCGCTTCCCCTTTGGTATACATGCTCAAGAAGCGTCAAACACTAAGACAGCTAATCATGCCGAAAAAATATTGAAAAAATCTCCATTATTTGGACCAACCCTAACCGTTACAGAACAACACCAGATAATGCGCTAACA
>JABSRS010000365.1 GCA_013214885.1 Gammaproteobacteria bacterium | reverse complement strand
TAGGCTAGTTAAAGATAAGCAAACAGGTCGTCGTCGTGGTTTTGGTTTTGTCACCATGAATGTACAAGGCGCGAATGATGCGATGAGTTCACTCAACGATAATGAATTTCAAGAGCGTGTTTTAAAAGTTCGTGAAGCAAAAGAAAAGACCAGCCCAGAAAATTCTAGCCAAGCTGGTGAGTAATATTGATTAGTTCGCTAATGCCTTCGTTCATTAAGGCGTCGATTAGCGGTTGATCTTGAAATGACTTTGTATATAAAGCCCGATAACGGATTACGTTATCGGGCTTTTTTTGATCTATTAAAGCACTAACTCTATTGGCAATTGCAGATCCTGAATCAATCAAGGATACCTGTTGTGGCATAATGCTAGCAATATGTTCTCTTAATAAAGGAAAGTGGGTACAGCCTAAAACGATTGTATCGACTTTATTAATTAACGGCTGGCACACATCCGCAAGAAGATTAAGATCTATCGAATGACCTCTAAAAACCTGCTCGGCCATTGCTACCAGCTCATTCGTTCCCACTTTGATGACGGAGCAATCGGGAGCATACGAATCGGCCAGTTGTACCACGTAATCACGATTAATCGTGCCTTGAGTTGCTAATAGACCGATCACTTTGGTTTTGGATAATAAGGCGGCAGGCTTGATGGCGGGAACGACCCCAACAACGGGGATCGATAAGTGCTTCCTTAAGGCAGGTAGTGCTATAGTACTAGCCGAATTACAGGCAATAACCAGTAACTGAGGTTTATAACGTAAAACAGCACTATCAATTAGCTCAACTAAACGCGCTATCAATTGACTCTCACCCAGTCGTCCATAAGGGTAATGTAGATTATCAAATAAGTAATCAATTGATACATCGGGTAGTTGTCGTTTAATTTCGCGAAAAACGCTAATTCCACCAATACCCGAGTCGAACATTAATATTGGTCCAGCCAATTGAGGTTCCTACCATCATCTAAGTTTAGTGCTCAATTATCTCAAATAGTACTGCTTTGACAAGTGTAATTATCTAAAGCAGCTTAGTATTGGTATTAAGCCGTTAACAGACGTTGATTAAAGTCATTAAAGTTTTCGGCCGTTAAGCTACTAATCCCTTGGTTTAGATCAATTTTCTGTCCTGCAACATCATGCATTAATTGTTTAAGATTGTTAGCATCAAACAGTGACTCGGCTAGTTTCGCTACGGCATTCACATCCTTGATATAAGGAGCTAGCGTTTTTATCGGTGAATCGTTCGAACCTTGCGTATAATGCTCAAGGATCGATACTTGCTTTACTTCTTTAAAATCAAATGAAAATTGGGCAATTTGCTGATCATCAAAGCCTAAGTCTGCTGCTTGTTGCCAGGCCTTTTCAAAATCTCCAGCAAAGAAGTCATCTGCAAGTTTACTTATATCTTTGACTAAGTTAGAAATGGCCTTGGTTTCAGCTTGATCAAGATTTCCTTCTACCACAAAACTCAATGATTTTGATTGGTCAAACTCAATCGTACTGGTTAAGGCTCCATCAACTAGCTGTTGGCGCTGCGACAAACTGGTGCTGGTGCCAAAATTGATACTGACGTTATCGCCATCTAGAGTCTTGATCGTGATTGATCCACTCTCTCGCTCAACAAGGTCAACTTGCTGGCTTGAACTAACTACCGCCGTCTTATCTGCGGCCTCAGTGGAGAATAATTGACTTTCAAGATCTGCCATTGAGTTTTGGATAAGGTCATAGCTTTTGTTGATCCCCTCTTCGATATCTTTACTATAGATATCGAATCCTTTGAGCTCTTCTCTTGCCTGCGAAAAACCTTGGTCGATGCCGCTTCGAGCCTGGGCTAATAATTCATTAAGCTTTTCATCACTGGCTCCGCCAGCCTGTGCGCCCATAATGACTCCGGAAACAAAGTCCATCACATTTTTGGCCACTGCTTCAAAATCAAATTCAAAAGGTTTAACGTCAATTTTATCAAGCGCAACGGATTGATTACCTCTGATACTAAGTGACTTATTAGAAAAGGCTTCAAAGGAATTAGCACCATTGAGTTTTAATTCTTTATTTAATGAGGCTAACAACGTTTTGGCACCAATAATCAATTTTTGATTGTGACCAAAATTCATTTTCACTCGATCATCATTTTTGACGGCGGCGTTAGCTTTCGGTGCATCATTATCAGATTTAACCTTATCATGGCCTTTAGTCTGCTTAATTGGCTGATTAGCTGCACTATTGATTGGATTAATATTCATATGATCACCTTATTAAATCGAGTTCATTAAATCTATTACATGTTATCGGCCAAATTTTAGATAACTTAAGTCACGATGCTCACAATATATTCACTTTAGTCTGGACAATTAGTCCAATTAACTTAAACTTTGCGCCCTAAATTGATAGTAACATTGCAGGAATTCCCAAATGATCCCAGGTCAGGTCGACGTCGCCAATTATCAACAACAACTAACAGAGAAATCTGAGTTTCTAGTTGATCGCTTTAAAGAGTTCGCAACTCCTAACCTCGAGACATATGCCTCTGAACCAAGTCACTATCGTTTACGCGCAGAATTTCGCGTATGGCATCAAGACGAAGATCTTTATCATATTGTCTTTGATTCAGAAACGAAGGAAAAAGTCCGAGTCGATCAGTTTCCTTCGGCATCATTACTAATCAACCAGGTAATGATCGTGTTAATGGACGAACTTCGCGACAATCAGATTTTAAGACGAAAACTATTTCAAGTCGATTACTTATCAACCCTTAGTGGCGAGATTACCGTTTCAATGCTGTACCACCGTCAGCTAGATGACGATTGGCAACAAGAAGCCGTCGCCTTAAAAGAGCGTTTAAATAAACAATTCAATTTGCAAATTATCAGTCGCGCGCGCAAACAAAAAATCTGTTTGGATAAAGACTTTGTGATTGAAAAATTACAAGTCGCTGGTAATGAATTAATTTATAAGCAAGTAGAGAACAGCTTCACTCAACCTAACGGTGGCATTAACCAAAAAATGCTCGAGTGGTCACTAGATGTTACTAAGAATGCTACGGGTGATTTACTAGAAATGTACTGCGGCAACGGTAACTTCTCGCTGGCCTTGGCTAAAAACTTCCGCAAAGTACTAGCGACTGAAATAGCTAAACCATCGGTTGAATCAGCTCAGTACAATATTGCAGCCAATAACATCGAAAACGTGACCATTATCAGAATGGCAGCAGAAGATTTTACTCAGGCATTAAGAGGTGAACGAGAGTTCAACCGTTTAAAAGGTATCGACCTAGCCAGCTTTGAGTGTAATACCATTTTGGTTGATCCGCCGCGTGCGGGCTTAGATCTTGAAACCCTAAAGATGATTCAAGGTTACGAAAATATTGTTTATATTTCATGTAACCCTGATACTTTAGCCAACAATCTTGAAACCTTGACCCAAACCCACCATATCGAACGCTTTGCGTTATTTGATCAGTTTCCGTATACCCATCATATGGAATCAGGGGTTTACCTTACTCGAAAGTAACATATATATTAATGGGGTTATTTAGCAAATAATCCCATTTTGTGAAAAATAAAAAACACGATCACCATACAGACCATCAGCGGGAAGAAATTGCTACCAATTTCAGGAAAAACCACCCGAATCGATACCGAATAACTTAATGCGCCAACCAAAAAGCTCGCCCCCGTCAAAAGT
>JABSRS010000364.1 GCA_013214885.1 Gammaproteobacteria bacterium | reverse complement strand
CCGCTGAGTATCACCAATCAAATCAATAATATTATCATTCCACATGTTCTCGCCCTCACTGAAACTCGTGGCGACAAAAACAGTAGCAGGGATATCGAGCTGGGTTAAAATGGGCGCAGCATTCGATAGGTTATTATAATAACCATCGTCAAAAGTGACACAGACGCTATTAGCAGGTAGTTTTGACGCTCTTAATAATTCAACCGCCCGGGTTAAAGATATCGGATGGTAATACTTTTTAAGCAACCACATTTGTTGGTAAAAATCTTTGCTAGTCGGTTCATCAATTCGCATCGGATCTTTGGTGTCTAACACCTGATGGTAAAGTAATATATTTAGCTTATTCTTCGAACACGCCCTAGCAACCAACCCGATCATTTGATGCGCGATGCGTCGATGAAGCGGTACTTCTATATTATCTTTCACAAACATTTCCATCGTCATATACTCAAAAATAAAAGTTTACAAGTCGTGTGCTTGAAACCATAACTCGAGCACAACCAAAATCCAAATTAACTCACCATAATAACTTGCATGCTCTCCTTGGTGCATTTGTTGAGCTTTTTCGATAAATTTGGCTTGAACAATGTTACGTTTAGCCAGTTGCTCCAAGGCATTCGAGGCTAAAGCCATTAGCTCTTCACTTTGTTTCATCCATACCCCAAAAGGCAGTCCAAACCCATGCTTACTTTTAGTTAGCGTTTCAGGGGCTAAAAAACCAGCAAAACTCTGTTTATAGAAATGCCTTAGTTGCTGGCCTGGTAATTTTTTGTCAGGAGTAATGGTGGTTGTAAAATCGACCAGTTCTTTTTCCAACAAAGGAAAATTAACCCTAACCCCTGCCATCTCACACATCTTTTTAACTTTAATTAGATCATTGTCAGCCAAAGTGAACTTCCAATCCAAAAACAACATTTTTTCTATCGGATTGCATGAATCCGTTTGATGATAGCGTGCTTGTTTTTGTTGCAGCGGTTGCAGCGGATCAATTTTAACCAGAAAATCAGCACAAAAAATATCTGCTAGCGGGAATCTGTTGAGAAAGTTATACCCTTCCAACCGATCAGGCATCGGTGTTTTAGCCTGATTAATGTAGCTAGCAGCCTTGGCACCCAAAGGTAACCGACTTAATCTGGTTGAGCAGAAAAGAGCCTCGAGCATCTCTTGAATGGCCAGTGGTGCCTTTGAAAAATGTTCAAATACCTTTTGCTTGGCGTAACGCTGATTACCAGCAAAAATTTCATCGCCACCATCACCAGCCAACAATGTATCAACCCCACTTTCTTTGGCAAATTTAGCGCATGCAAACGCAGCCATTGCAGAAGAGTTGCCAAAGGGTTCATCAAAATAACCAGCAATTTTCTTGAAGTTTTCGATTAAAGCTGGCGACTGCAGCTTAAGCACCTGATGTTGTGTACCAAAGTGTTGTGCTGTTATTAATGCATAGCGTGTTTCATCATAATGAGACTCCTCAAAACCTATCGAGAAAGTTTTCGCTTGCGCTTGATTTTTAGCCATCATTCCAGCAACGGTAGAGCTATCTAAACCACCACTTAAAAAAGCACCACAGCCTTCAGTAACATGATGTTTTACACAATTATCGACCAGTTGTTGGCACTTAAAGTAAAGTTGATCATTGGGTGCATCACTATAATTGTACTGTGGGCGATAGAGTATTTTACTGTCGATGAAACCTTGACGATTGAAAGTCACCTGATGACCACATTCGACTTTAAAAACACCGCGATAAATAGTGGTAGGGGCAGGAATACAATGGAAATAACAATAGTTAAAAATTGCTTGAGGATCGAGCTTCAATTGTGTTTTGTCAAAAAATGATAGGGAATCACTAATCATAATCCCGTCATTATTGTGCCAATAATATAGCGGAATAGAGCCAATGTGATCGCTAATAATATGCAGTTGCTTAGCCGTTTTATCGAATATAATTAAGCCAAAAAAACCTGCTATTTTGACATAAAAGTCACTAGCATTTGCCATTAAAGCATCGAGTAATATTTGGGCTGAATACTTAGCACCATCAAAATCAGCTCCGTAGCCTCTGAGCTCACCAAATATAATCACTTTATAACGAGCATTTTCTATCGATGATTTCGGATGCGTTGTGGTTATGTTAACTGTTGAATCAAACCATTGTTGATCGATCGCATCTGTTGTTTGTTGTTGATTATCAAATGTTTTAGTTTTTGTGGCTGGCATTGTTTGTCTCAACTTTTTAAATTCCAAAACAGGCTCAGTGAGTCTGGCTATTAATGGTTTTTATTAACAATTTCTCGAAAATAGTCGCTTGGTGTTGCCGTGAAAATTGTTCAATATCTTCGCGCGACAAGCCGCTAAACTTTTGCGTAGTAACCTGATTAACAAAGCTTAGCACTGCTTGTTTAATTTGCTCGAGATTATCGAGCTCGGCGATAATTGCACCACCTGCTCGCGCCAGTAACAATCCAGTATCACCATCAGGAGGCAACAAACCTAAAATTGGCTTCTGTACTCGAATATATTCATAAGCCTTAGCTGGAATTTGGTAATTACAATTAGCTGCTTGCAGTAGTAGCAGTGCATCAACCTCAAACATTTCGGCCAACGCCTCTTTATACGGAATGGGAGGTAGCAGCTTCACCAGATCATTAATCCCCAATTCGTCAATCATTGGTTGCAGTAAACTATCGTGACCGCTTGCTCTTAAATGGACCTGCAATGTCGAGTTATCAATTAATTGCTTAGATTTTAATTGTGCCAGTGCATCAAAAAAATGGGTAGGATCACGTTCACTAGGATAAATAACCCCACTGTGAAGCAATATAATTGACTGCTTAGCCCGTTCATTTTTCTGGCCAGTGATGTTACCGCCTCTGACTAACTGGTCAAAAATAACGCTGTCATAGCCATTGCCTATCAATTGCCAAAAGTCGTTAGGAGTATTGGGAAAACGCTGTTGATAAAGCGCTTGAGCACCAGGCGCGGTCACAATAATATGCCGGCAATGCTTTACTGCCTTTTGTTCTATCCACTGAAATATTGTCTTTTTTAGCGGATTGGTCGGGTAATTATCTTGGGCCATTGGATCTCTAAAATCAGCAATCCAGGCTATTCCCGTTATTTTGTGTAATAGGAAAGCGATAATATGAGCTGATGCAATAGGGTATGTCGAGATAATGATCGCCGGTCTGCGATTTTTTATGGCTTTTAATCCGCTGAATAAGCCACCAACAATCCAACTCTGCCAGTTGTCAGGGAGCGCCATCCATGACCAGTACTTACCAGCAATACTAAAGTCTTTAGCTGTATTTCGTGCAAAGGCCCTAATAACCTTGGTATTTTGTGGGATAAAATCAAGCTGCGAAGCCGACCAATTATCGTAGGCCTTCACCGAGGTGGTTAACACGCTAGTATCCCAACCGTTATCACTTAAATAACGGGTAAATGCCAAGGTCCGGTGTACCCCACTACTGCCAAGTATTGGCGGGTAGTGATAAGCGATATACAACACCGAACGATTTATTGTAGCTGAGTCCATTCTCTAATTGCCATCCTAAGCTAATATTTAAAAACTGTTTTTAGTTGCCCAATATAGCGAGTTAAAAAGAGTAGATTGACCCCTGACTTAACCAGCAACATTAAAACAAAAAATAAAAACAAGGCTATACTTAAATACTAGTACAAATTTAAGGGAGC
>JABSRS010000363.1 GCA_013214885.1 Gammaproteobacteria bacterium | reverse complement strand
AGCCATCGGGATTTTAGGCGGCACCTTTGATCCGGTTCATTTTGGCCACTTACGTAGTGCATTAGATATTGCTTATGATTTGAATCTTGCCAAGGTTCAATTAATGCCAAACAGCACGCCTCCTCATAAGAGCCAAGCGCAAGCTTCTGATCAACAGCGATTGGCGATGCTAAATTTAGCCACCAGCAAGTGCGACAAACTAGGCGTTGATTCTCGCGAGTTAATAAGTGGCGGTCTCTCTTGGGAATGGATTCTTTGCTCAGTTTGACGTCATGGCATCGCTGGCAAGAATTATTAACCCTTTGTCATATCGTAGTGAGTCAACGACCTGGTTGGCCAGTACCTCACACTGGTATTACCGCTAAATTAATTGAGCAGCATCGTTGTGATGACATCTCGCAATTGAGTTCACAACTGGCTGGCAAAATCGTGATTTATCAAGTGCACCCGTTGGCTATTTCATCGAGTCAAATTAGAACTCAAGTCAAACAGAATAAAAGTATTGAGTTTTTGCTCCCCGAATCAGTCGACCAATACATTAAACAACATAAATTGTATTTATAGCGGATAAGCGATCACGGCAAGCGCATTATAAATATCGCATGCCATAAACCATCACTACTTCGGCGGACTTCCTGATGCCACTGGCATCACGGTTCTACCTTCGTTCGGGGCTCTGGCGCAGCGTCTCGGCAATCTGCTCCCTGCATTGCCCTAACATAACCATCCAAGGTTAAGCATCAAAAAGATGTTTTTCTTCACATGCGCGGACAATGACAATTTACCGCTCCAGGCTCTGATAATTTCAAATTTTCAGAGAAACTGATTGACTAAATATTGCTTTGAAATGGAGAAAAACTATTTTCAGGCTTTGCCAAGGATGGTAACGTAAGAACAATCTAGGAGCAATTGTCGGGATGAAAATCAGAGCTTAGAGCGTAACAAAACCATGTATCTTTGATACAAGGAAGTTTGTGTAGCAGTGACGTATTCACGCGTTTTTCGTAATTCAAAGGAATATTTCGTTACCGCAGCCGTGGATAAGCAGATTTGATCTGTTAATTATGACGACAAATCATGGTACATTCTCCTTGCCATTGGTATGATAGCGACAAAATAAATCAGTGGAAATACCCAGCAATGGCATCATTACAAGAGCAGCTCCTTAAAGCAGGACTGGCCAATAAACAAAATGCGAAACAAATTCGCAGTGAAAAGCGCAAAAAAAATAAAGCGGTTCGTAAGGGACAAGCGTCAGCAGAAACTGGACTGCAAGAACAACTCAAGGCCCAAAAATCCGAGCAAGCAGATAAAGATTTAGCCCTCAATAAAGATATCAAGGCATCTTTAGATCATAAGGCCGAGCTGGCCAAAGTTAAGCAAATGCTGACTCAGCTGCAAATTAAAGATTTTGCGGGTGAATTAGCGTTTAATTATGTTCAACAAAGCAAAGTGAAAACGCTTTACGTCAATGACGTCAATCAAAATGCCTTAATCAAAGGCCGGATTGGAATTTGTGTGTTTGAGCAAACTATCTATTTAATTGCCGCCAAGGCCATTGAAATCATAAAATCAGTTGACCAAAAATATGTCCTTCTGCTCAATGACAACCAACCAGTTGAAGTTGACGAAGAAGACCCGTATGCAGATTTTGAAATTCCAGATGATTTAATGTGGTAACCAAGCCGTAGTACTCAACCTGTAGTACCCAAGTTCTAGGACAAGTAAGCAATAACGGCTGTGACCGCTATTGCTTGTCGTCTTACCCTTCGGGCTGTCGGGGTTATTAACCAAACAAATCCAATAAAAACTCAAAGGTGCCCTGAACAATACTCTCGGTTTGTTCTTCGTCACGTGCTAGCGCTTTTCGCTCAATGCAAGCTTGATAGGCGACATCAACAGCCGCAGAACCATGCTGTGCACCATAGGCGATGTCGCGACATATTGCGGTATCTTGTGCTAATCCCTGATTATTAACACAACCAGCCACGGTAAATAACAAGGCCAGCAGCAAAGACTTTTTGATCATGTCTTGTGACAACTCCATATATATTTAATTGTTCAAATATTAACATATTTTTTACTTTAGTTAACCACACTGATAATGTGCTTAGCAATAAATCGTCTAAACGAAGTAAAAAATAATGATAAAAAAATAATCTTTACCGCTTTATTGCTCCTAACTGCCGTCATTGTCTTCAATACGCTGATGTTTAACTATCAACGCCCTACTGGCGAACCACAGTCTTTACCTGTTTTGGGGGACACTAGCGAGTTAATTGAGCGATTGTCACAAGCCCTCCAGTTCAAAACTATTTCGACCATCGAAAGAGAAGCTAAGGATAACCAAAGCGAGTTGGTAAAATTCCACCAATTTTTGGCTCAAGCTTTTCCCTTGGTCAGCGCCAACCTTAGCTTAACTAAAATAAATGACCATAGCCTGCTCTACTACTGGCAGGGACAAAATAGCCAACTTAAACCGATGATGTTGTTGGCGCATCAAGACGTTGTTCCTGTTGCTCAAAACACCTTAGAACGGTGGCAACATCCGCCCTTTGCTGGTTATATTAGTGACGATAGCGTGTTTGGTCGCGGTGCCCTTGACATAAAGTCGGCTTTAATGGGTCAATTAGAAGCAATTGAATCCTTATTAGCGACAGGGTTTAAGCCACAACGTACTATTTATTTAGCCTATGGACACGACGAAGAAATAGGCGGCTCACAAGGCGCAAAAAAAATAGCACAACACTTATTAGCACAGGGGGTACAGTTCGAATATATCCTTGACGAGGGCGGCTCAATACTCGAAAACGGCGTGATCCCTTCGATTAATACCCCAGTGGCTGTGATCGGGATTGCCGAAAAAGGTTATGTTAGCCTTGAACTAACCGTTGAAGCAACGGGTGGTCATTCATCGATGCCGCCGCCACATACTGCGGTGGGCATATTAAGCCAAGCCATTGTTAATATCGAAAATCACCCTCTGCCTGCCAATTTAACATTCTCAGCCGAAATGTTTGCCAACATCGGCCCGAAAATGGCGCTGGTTCAAAAAATAATCTTTGCTAATATGTGGCTAACCAAACCGCTGGTCGAATTAATCTTATCAAAATCGAATACCACCAATGCCACTATTCGTACTACCACCGCGGTTACAATGGTTCAGGGGAGTGTTAAAGACAATATCTTGCCAAATATCGCCACCGCCGTGGTTAACTTCAGATTAATGCCTAGCGATAGCGTCAATTTTCTCGTTAGCTATATCACCGACGTGATTAGTGATGATCGAGTAACAATATCCATCCGACAAGATTTTCAACCTGGTTCGGCCATCTCTTCAACCAATAGCCTTGGCTTTAAAGTGATTGAAAAGACCATCGCCCAAATAGAACAAGATCCTGAATTGGTTATCACCCCCTATTTAGTGGTGGGAGCGACGGATGCTCGTCATTATGAAAAACTGAGTAACAACATTTACCGATTCACCTTTAATCGGTATTCACCAGCGAGCCTGAACCAAATGCACGGAATTAATGAACAAATAACAATAAAGGACTATATAGAAGGGGTTAAATTTTACCAACAGTTGCTACTTAATAGCCAATAAGCTGTTGTTTGACTGAATAATAAGCAAGTGAATTGTTTTAGTGTTGACTTTTAAACTCAACACTTTAATATGCTCAGCAAGACGGAGAGGTGGCCGAGTGGCCGAAGGCGCTCC
>JABSRS010000362.1 GCA_013214885.1 Gammaproteobacteria bacterium | reverse complement strand
CCATCGGGGCTAAAATGAGCGGATTGGTTAATTGGTACTGACCAATCTTCATAACAGGTTTACCTATGTGTCATCAGGGGTGCGTATAGTACGCATTTTTTACTAATTAGGAAAGCTCATTATTTAAACGAAAGGCAATTAATTCTCTTGACTGCGGAAAAATGTGACGTTGAACCAAATTAGATTGAAAATTAATATTAAATTGGCTCAGTTTGTCGTTAGGCTGTTTTAAAAGTGGCTAACTTGTGACTAAATATGGTAGGTATCGTTAACTGGGTGTTTAAGTGGCCACGTCGGCTTATCGGCGTGGCCAGCTGGCTTTTTCGTGATTAGCTCTTGGTAATATTAAATAGGATGTTGATATTAATACTATCGCTTTGACCTGCTGGGGTGGTGACTCGAAGTAAGACATCATATGAATCATGTATTATCGGGGTAATGGTGTGAATAAATTGATCTCCCTGATCGTCCGCTTCGATAAAATAGAGGTCGCCGTTAGCTAAAATTTGCCAAGTTACCGGGTTAGTCTCTGTGCCCGAGCAGCAAGTTAGCTGGCCGCTACCATTGGCAGACAGCACTAAGGTCGAGGTACCTCCTGCATCTATATCGGTAAAGGTATAAGTGCCTATCGCCGATTGTTCGGTAAATGATTGGCCCCGTGTTAGTTCAACATCTAGAGTCGAACCATCGAGATTAATTAGGGTGGTGGTAAATGTCGAGGTAATATTGAGGTTGGAGTTTTGCCATAACGCCGACCAATCATTGAGATCTTCGACCATTAGGGTATTAATCCGCGGCATGATCCGATAGCTGTCTTCGAGCGTTGGATCTGGCTGTTGATGCATTATTTCATATTCGAGTACGCTAAGTCGACCATTACTGATCGCTAAGGGGTACCACATTCGACTTCTAAAACCGCCATTAGCGTTGTGTGTTCCAACGAGTTCGATGTTATTAGTCGCCACTGACCAGCCTGAGTAAATATCAAACTGGACCACACATGCCTTTGCGCTATTTTTACACAAAGCATCACTTTGCCATGGAAATAGATTATCCATCGAACCATCATTGTTGATTAGGTAACCAAATAGAGTGTGATCTTTTAGTTTATTGTCTGAATTAAAATGTGTGGCTTGCCAAGCATTGAAGCCTGATAATATAAATTGTGGTAATTGGGTGATTAAGAAATCACTCATTTGATCGAGCTGATAGCTTTGCTTAACGATGGGTCTAATGGTGATATGTGACAATTGGTCATTGTGATATTCGCTGACGATAGTGGAATAGAAATAACCGTGATCGATCATCAATTGATAATGAATCCGATCTTGATCATCGGCTAATTCGAACCCTTGAGCTGTTTTCTGCCATGATACCCCTTCTAACACTTCACCTTCTCTGACAATGTTAAAGTTAGTGCCAAGGGTGACTAGATTTTGATGCGACTGCGTTAGTATTTCACCATTATCAAAGTATGACTTCCACTCATTAAGCATTGGTAGTGCCCACACTCCCGAGATATCGCTTTGTTCAAGGTTTACTGTTGGGGTGCCACTATGTAAATACATAGTTTGATAGTTAATGTGGCTAATTTGTGGCTTTTCATCGACTCCAGTCCAACCTAGTTGTTGTAACAGTGAGCTATCGAGGTGATTATTTATGGTTGCGGTGTTACTTACTTCGATTTGACCTTGATTTTGGGTGATTAGTTGATAGTTGATCTTGGTTGTTTTACTCATGACCTCGATGTATGAGTCGGTTAATGCACCATCTTGATATTTCTGATGTAAGAAATCAGTCAAGGCTTGACTGAAACCAAAGTCAGTCTGAAGTCGCTCGGACATGACAGATACTCCGCTGGTGGTGTGGTAAGCGGCTACAGTGAGATCGAGCGCGCCGTGTTCGATGGTCCAACTTAAGTCAGATGAGGTTTGGACTCCCGCCACTGATTGTGAGTAAAAACCACTGCCATCGGCATTAACAATTAAGCCACTGGCATACCACACTGCTTGCCCTGGTTGGACTTTTTGCGATACAAAATTGGTGCCCACCAACATCTCAGCTGTAAAGCCTGGAATCACCGTGTCGTCGCTTAAGGTTGCAGCAACCGCAGCGTCAAATGCGGCTTGATATTCTTGAGACACTTGACCATCTTCACCAATGGCGCCAACCGCGGTTAGAAACTGCTGCACTTGCTCTTGGGGAGTTGAATTTTCAGCATTGAGTACGCTAAGCGTTGTTTCGCCCTCGGCGAGGGTGTAATCGGGATGATCGATGATTAATTTAATCACGCTGGCTAAGTTAATTACCTCTTCACCACCAAGTGCTTGTTCAAGGGTTTGTAAATCTTGGGTAGTAGCGGGCACTTGATCCGAATTAGCATCGACCACTAACAGGTATTTAGCCGTGGATACGTGTGTGACATTAAGCCGCTGGTTGTCATCGCTACTAAGCACGCCATCATCAGCTGCTTGGTATAACGCATCAATAGTGCCGACAATACTAGTTAATGCCGCGGCGGCCTGTGAGTCTTCTCCTTGCGCATAAATTGTTAACATCGCCCCTGCTGCGATTTGTTGCTCAGTTAATATGATCGGCAATTGATATAAACCATCACTGTCAGCAGTGACGGTAAATGTTTTACCAGCAATGATCGTTGTAATAACGGCATTGGCAATGGGGGCGTCTATCGCTTGACCCGTTAGTGTCAGTGTTTTTTCAACCGTCGGGGTTGGTGGTGTTGGAATTGGAATTGGGGTTGGTTTACTGTCTGATGAACCGCCGCACGCGGTAAGCATTAATGACAATAATAAAACCCCATTTAATTTAATTAAGCTGTTCATGATGTATTGCTCCTTATTAGTACAGCAACATTACTTATAGTGGAATCAAACTTTGGTGCTTGTATTTATCGGTCAATCACTTGCGCTAGTGCGACATAAAAATGTCACTTGCACTAACGCGCCATTCGTTAATTCATTGGCGACACTCGCTGGTACAATCGTCAATCGACATCTATGCTTAGCGGATTGGATGTTGTGGATTATTGACTCATGAAGAACAATAGTTTTTTATCGCGGGTAATATTTTTAATCCTGCTCATAGTAATGGGCGGATTGGAGGCTAATGTGCTGTTGCCGCAACAAATAAATTTCAATGCAATAAAGGATAATAACGGTCACCACATTAAATACAGCTATGTTAGCGATGAGGACGAGCGTGGATTAATGTGGAGTGCTAGTCTTGGTGCGCTTTTTAGATATGATGGTAGCCGATTAATTCGTTATTCGGTGACGCTTCCTCACCACGATGGTGAGTTAAAATCGCCGATTATTACCGACATTTATTTTCACCAGGTTGATAGTTTATACCTCGCCACTAATATGGGGCTGCTACATTTCAATCCAATGACCGAGCAATTTAGTCATTTTATTGGTCAAGACAGTAATCTCAATCCGACCACTGGAATTATTCGTCCGATCCGGCGGATTGTGGTTCGAAATAATCATCAGCTATGGCTAGCGAGAAAGGATTCGATCAGTTTATTTGATACCTCAAGCAATCAGTTTGTTGAACACATCTACTTGAGTCATTTTATTAAAAGTGACGGGATTTCGGTGATGAATATTTCCCAGCATCAATCAATTTCGTTCAAAAATCACTCAGTTTCAATAAGAAATCAATCATTTCCATTAAGAAATCAATCATTTTCATTAAGAAATCAATCAGATTGACTAAAATCAATCAAATTAATCAA
>JABSRS010000361.1 GCA_013214885.1 Gammaproteobacteria bacterium | reverse complement strand
GCAGACGCTTACCCTGCATTGCTCTACTACCGACATCCATGTCGGCATGTCGCTGACGCAGTCAGTGCAACATGGTCAAGAGGTTGCTGTAGTCAGTGGTAGATATTGCCAGGCTCCTATTCAGAACGAAGCCCCAGTCGAAAGAGTGGGATATCTTGTGTCTAAAGCGCCTTAACATTTGTGGTATTGCGCGTGATAGCTAAAGATTTATGATGACTGCTAAGGCATTTCTATTACCGATCGCTTTTGTCTTCGAGTGGCAGTGAACAGCTCAAAGTAAATCCTAAGCCAAGGGAGGAGCTGGCTGTGATCGTACCGTTCATCTGTTCAATACATTGTTTAATAATTGACATTCCCAAACCGTAGCCAGTTATTTGTTTATTGCGGCTATTATCGCCTCGAAAAAAGGGTTCAAATATTCTGGTTAAATCCTGTTCGGCTATTCCTGGGCCGTCATCAGATATAACTAACAATATGACGGTAGAGATCAGACTAAGCTCCACCGTGATTGTGCAATCTGTCCCAGCATATTTTAAGCTATTACTTAGGGCGTTTTGTAACACACTGGAGATTAGACTTGGATCAATCAGTGCTAAGGCTGAGGGACAGTTTTCATTAAATATTATCTGCTGAGACGGTTGCGCTTGTAAAGACAGATCATTAATGACACGTTGCAATAGCGGACCCAGTTGAGTTGGAGACAGTTGCACGCGATAGTGACTACTTTCAAGGCGACTGAATTCAAGAATTTGCTGGATCAGATTATTAATTTCACTAACATCGTGTTCTATTTGCTCAAAATAGCTTTGTTGATTGGGCTGCAAGCGACTCTTTAGTAAATGCATCGCTAAGCTTTGGCGTGTTAATGGAGTACGCAACTCATGGGATATATTTCTCAGGAGCTGCTTGTGGCTTAATACGAGGGTTTCAACGCGATCTGCCATATGATCAAAATCGTTGGCCAAATTATTAAACTCCCGAATATTACTATCAATTTGGCTCGCCACTCTGACCGATAAATCCCCCGAAGCTAATTTCCTACTTGCTTGTTGCAGTCGTTTCAATGGTCGCTGTAAATGTTTTGCCAACAGCCATGAGACAAATGCTAGCAGGCATACTGCGATTACTAATCGCATGGTCCATACGACATACTTCGCTTTATCAGCGGGGTGCAGTTGCCAAGGTAACTGAATCATTAGATGGTAATTTGACGATAAAGTTAGCGCTATAATTGGTTTACGTATTTTATCGCCCATCGGTTTATCGACGGAGCGACTAAAAGACATTTTCATATGAACATGAGGGTGAACGTCACGCTCGGTGATGCTGCTATGTGTTTGATCAACGACATACATGGTGTAATTTTGCTGTTCCTCCCAGGCCTTTAATCCTGCTATATCATCATTATCAATGTAAGCCTGTGCTGTCTTGGCTAGGGTTTTGAATTCATGTTGGAGCTGACTAGGTAAGGTTAGTAAACCATCAATTATTACAGATTCGATCACGGTTGACAGGGTTAAAATAATCATTAATACAGCACTAAAATAGCAAAATAATTTATTGGTAATGCTATGACCAAATATTTTTTTTATAATTTTCATCGAACTTACTATGTTTGAGGCTCAAAGCTATAACCAATCCCACGTCGAGTGAAGATCGTATTACGAGGTAGTCCAGCGTTAATTAATTTACGCCGAATGTTGCTAATGTGCATATCGAGATTTCGGTCGAATTCACAGTGCTCGCGCCTAAGTACTTTGATTTGTAATTCCCTTTTTGACACTGCACTTCCTTTGCATCGCATCAGGTGTTCGAATAATTCGAATTCTGTTCTTGTTAAGGGCAATGCCCTGATCTGTTTTTCTAGACCGTTTTGGTTTGTGGTGTTACGACGTTCTCGTTCTAAAGATACTCGGCGCAACATCGATTTTATTCTGACTAATAATTCCGGCACGCTAAAAGGTTTGGCCAAATACTGATCCGCACCAGCTTCAAACCCTTCAATTTTCGAGGCTTCGTCAGCTAGTGCTGTTAACATTAAAATTGGAGTTGAGAATCGACGGCAGACCTGACGGGCTGTTTGGAGACCATTTAATTTAGGCATCATGACATCAAGTAACAACAGATCGACTGAGCGTTCACTTAAAATGTTGAGCGCCTGCTCGCCATCGTTGGCAAGGTAAACATCATAATTTTCTTCGGTCAGTACAGTTTCAAGCAACTGACATAAGCGAAAATCATCATCTGCGACAAGGATAGTAGGCAAAAAATACTCAAATGGAAATCGTTGTCATTAATTTTAGCATTTAATGCTGGGAGGCAACAGATCTTTGAGTCACTAAGCAAAAATTGTTAATTATTAATTGTAAGTTTTGTAAATTAAATGCGTATGATAACTATTGTCATTTAATATGCGGTTTTTATAATTATCATAGTTTATAGGCGCATCAATGAAAGCAAGTTATTTATCATTAGTTATTGCATCAGTCCTAAGTGGTCAAGCAATCTCTGCTGAAATTCAAGAGTTAGCAACCACCGTCGTTAAAGTTAAAGCAGAGACGGTTACGGCAGTAACAGCACAACAACTCGAAAATATTCAAGTTAATGATCTTAAAGGCACACTGAGTAAATTCAGTGGCGTTAGCGTTAGTAATAGCTCGCGTTATAGTCAAAAAACATATTTGCGCGGTGTTGAGGAACATTCCGCTAATGTAACACTTGATGGTGCGCGCCAAGATGGTCAAATGTTCCACCATTCTGGGAATCAAATGATTGATACCAGTATGCTTAAGTCAGTATCAGTAGAATTAGGCGCGTCGTCAGTATTGAGCGGTTACGGTGCAAATGTTGGTGCGATTAGCTATCAAACTAAGGATCCACGCGATTTGCTGACTAGCGATCAAAAATTTGGTTACAAGGTTCTTGTTGCCGCTGACACTGCCACCGATTATCGTCAGGTTAATTTCGCCGGTTATGGTTTATTGACCGACAAACTTGGAGTGCTGGCGATCATTAACAAAGATGAGTCTGGCGATATCAAGACTCCTAATGCTAAGCCGATTGTTAATAAACATGGTGGTTTGAAAAGTGCCTTAGTTAAAGTTGTTTATGATTTCAATGAGAATGAACAGTTAGACCTCAGTATTCAGCATTTTAATGACAGTGGTCACCGCGCGCTATCTGGTGAGAAACCGGGTGCAACTAACATTGATGAAGCGTTAGGCTTCAACGGTTATGAACGCGATACCTTGACCGCCAATTATTCCAATCACAGTGATAATCCATTGTTAGATTTGTCAGCGACTGCCTATTTTAATGAAAAAAGAATGGTGCGTAGTGCTACATCAGGTACTAACTGGTTTAGAGATGCTGCTGGCGATTGGCATAAAGATGGTGTTGCAGCTATCCCAGCCCGAGAATATTCATATAAAACTATTGGTCTAGACATCAGAAATACCATGATTGTAAATGATATTCCAGTAACAGTGGGGATTGAAAGCTTTAAGTCTGAGCAAGCAATCGGTGTCGAGGGTCTTAAGGAAATTACCCATAAAGATGGTACCAAGGAAAGTGCTGATATTGGTGTTTACAATGGACCGACTGCAACATTAATTGGCGGTTATGTTCAAGCTGAGTTTGTCGTTGGCGCGTTGCAAATCATCCCTGGGATCCGTTTTGATTCGTACTCGTTAGGCGGAACCTACGATGATTCATTTAGCCAAGCGTCACCTAAATTAGCCGATAAGTGGCAAGTAAAT
>JABSRS010000360.1 GCA_013214885.1 Gammaproteobacteria bacterium | reverse complement strand
ATCGGATTTTTTCGGATCTGAAACCATTGATACAGCTGTTATTAACGGCTTATTCAACTCACTATCGACTAACTCACTCTCAACCATACTGGCGATACTAGCGACTTTTTCACTGCTCACGACTCCCTGTTGGGTGCTGGCTGATGGAGCCGTAAAAAATAGTACCAACGCTAAGCCGATGGCATTGTCACGAACAACAGTTTGGTTTTATTCATTATCTTGCTCCTTGCTAAATAATAAAAAATCCGCGAGCCTTGCAGCTAGCGGATTTTCAGTATCATGTCATTGCACTAACTTAGCTTAACTTAGTTTAGTTAAGCTAACTTGCCATGGCACTGCTTGTATTTTTTGCCTGAACCACATGGGCATGGTTCATTACGACCGACCTTTGGCTCAGCACGTACTGACGGTGCGACAGTGATATTTTCAGGGACTTCACCACCTAATGATTCTACTTCGTCGTGCTGGTAATTATGCTCAATGTTTTCAGCTTGACGACGTTGCTCTTCGATTTCATCAACATCTGACTGCGCTTGAATCTGTACTTTACTTAGCAAAATAGTAACGTCTGTTTTAAGCGTGTCGAGTAACTCTTGGAACAACTCAAATGACTCACGTTTAAATTCTTGCTTAGGATTCTTTTGCGCATAGCCGCGTAAATGAATGCCCTGGCGTAGATGATCCATCGCTGCCAAGTGCTCTTTCCATAGCGTATCAAGTGTTTGCAGCATTACGGCCTTTTCAAACTGACGTAGTACATCACCGCCGACCATTTGCTCTTTCAGCTTGTAAGCTTCACCAATGATTTCTTGAAGTTTTTCACGTAAACTTTCTTCATGCAGCTGGTCATCTTCTTTAAGCCATTTAGCAATCGGTAAATCAACCATAAAGTCCTGACGTAAACGCTCTTCAAGACCTTCGATATCCCATTGCTCTTCTAATGATTGCACTGGAATATATTGATTAATGGTGTTTTCAACAACATCAGTCCGAATATGCCCGATGGTTTCTGAGATATCAGTCGCGTCCATTAACTCATTACGCTGCTCATAAATCACCTGACGTTGGTCATTAGCAACATCATCATATTCAAGTAATTGCTTACGAATATCGAAGTTACGACCTTCAACTTTACGCTGAGCATTCTCGATTGCACGATTTACCCAAGGGTGCTCAATGGCTTCGCCCTCTTCCATGCCAAGCTTTTTCATCATGCCAGTCATGCGCTCTGAGGCAAAAATACGCATTAAGCTATCTTCCATTGAAAGATAGAAACGCGATGCACCTGCATCACCCTGACGACCAGAACGACCACGTAGCTGGTTATCGATACGACGAGACTCGTGGCGCTCAGTACCTAGGATATACAAACCACCGGCGTCAAGAACCTTGTCGTGCTCTACTTGCCACTTGGCTTTGATATCATCAATTTGTGCTTGAGTCGGATTATCTAGGGCATCAATCTGAGCTTGCCAGTTACCACCAAGTACAATATCGGTACCACGGCCAGCCATGTTAGTCGCAATAGTTACTGTGCCGGCAATACCTGCACTGGCAATAATATCGGCTTCTTTTTCGTGGAACTTGGCGTTAAGGACCTGATGCTTAATTTTTTCTTTGGTAAGCATGTCAGATAATAATTCAGATGATTCAATTGAGATCGTACCAACCAGTGATGGCTGACCACGCTCTTGACAGGCTTTGATATCTTCAATGATTGCCTGATACTTTTCGGCAGTCGACAAGAAAATCAAATCAGCCATGTCATTACGAACCATCGGACGATTAGTTGGTAATACCACAGTGTCTAAGCCATAGATATGCTGAAATTCGAACGCTTCAGTATCAGCCGTTCCCGTCATGCCCGATAATTTATCGTAAATACGGAAATAGTTCTGGAACGTAATTGAGGCTAAGGTTTGGTTTTCATTTTGAATATTAACCCCTTCGCGGGCTTCAATTGCTTGATGTAAACCTTCAGACCAGCGACGACCTGGCATGGTACGGCCAGTGTGCTCATCGACAATCACAATCTCGTCATCACTAACGATATAATCAACATCACGTTCAAATAACACATGGGCACGTAGCGCCGCATTAACGTGGTGCAACAAACTAATATTACCCGCTGAGAATAGTGAGTCGTGCTCATCTAACATTCCGCGCTCTTGCAATACTTGCTCAACGTAAATTTGACCAGTTTCAGTTAAATGAACCTGCTTGGATTTTTCATCGACCGTATAGTGTTCGCTACCCGTATAATCTTCAGTATCTTCTTTTTCTTGCTGATTAAGCAATGGAATAATTTTATCAATTTTACGATAAAGTTCAGAGCTATCTTCAGCAGCACCAGAAATAATTAAAGGCGTTCTCGCTTCGTCAATTAGAATCGAGTCAACTTCATCGATAATGGCGAAATGCAGTGGGCGCTGAACCCGCTCTTCTGGCGAGAAAGCCATATTGTCACGTAAGTAATCGAAACCAAATTCATTATTGGTACCGTAGGTAACATCACAGTTATAAGCTGCTTTCTTTTGCTCATGGCCCATACCAGAAATAGCACAGCCAATCGTCATGCCTAAGAATTCAAATAATGGACGGTTCCAATCAGCATCACGCGTTGCTAAGTAATCATTAACGGTAATAACATGGACACCATTCCCCGTTAAACCATTAAGGTAAGCAGGCAGAGTCGCGGTTAGGGTTTTACCTTCACCAGTGCGCATTTCAGCAATGCGACCCGAATGTAGAATAACACCACCGATGATTTGAACATCGAAGTGACGCATGTCAAATACACGTTTACTGGCTTCGCGGACAACCGCAAAGGCTTCAGGAAGAATATCATCAAGAGATTGTCCAGCGTCGAGCTGCTCTCTAAAATAGATTGATTTTTGTTTAAGTTCGTCATCCGAAAGGGCTGATATTTCTTGCTCTAACTGATTTACCAAAACAACAACTTTCCGCATCTTTTTAATTGTGCGGTCGTTCTTGCTACCAAATATTGAAGTAAAGATCTTTGTAAACATCTAATTAGCCATTTAACGTGTGCAGCACCGTGCAGTTATAGAAAATATAAATCGGTGCTTATTATTATGGAATTAACCGAGATTAGATAGCCCTAAACGGCTATCAATCAAGATATTTGTTTTATCTAAGGTTATTGATATTAACGATAAATATATTTACGAGGGTCAATCTGGCGATCTCTTTTTAACACCTCATAATGAACATGAGGTCCCGTAGAGCGTCCGGTGTTACCCATCAGGGCAATTTCTTCACCTTTCGCAACAACGTCACCAATATTAACTAACAATTTACTAGAGTGACCATAGCGAGTTTTCAAACCAGCACCATGATCTATCTCAACGAGTAAACCGTAACCAGAACGTACACCAGCCCAACTTACTACACCGGCACCAGTTGTGGTAACTGGAGTTCCCTCTTTACCTGCAAAATCAACACCTTTATGCATTGTTAAACGACCATTGAAGGGATCATTTCTCATACCGTAATATGAAGATAACCACCCTTTACCAATTGGACGTCCAGCAACACGACTGTCTTCTTCTATATGGTGACTCATCATCACAGTTTCAAGTACTGATAACTGTTGTTGTTGATCATCGAGGTGCACTAACAGTTGATCCATTTGACTAAATAGGGCTGCAAGCTCAATGTTTGCACTGATCTGACTGTATTGTTCAGGTCCACCGACACTGGGTAAATTAGTAAAATCAAATTCATCTAATTTGGCCGAAGAGGCTAGGCTCTG
>JABSRS010000359.1 GCA_013214885.1 Gammaproteobacteria bacterium | reverse complement strand
GACGGTGCAATTGCAATCTTGTTTCTAATAATTCACGACGCGCGTAACGATGTTCGACAAATTCGAATACATTGGTCGCTAAAGACAGCTTAAAGTAATTAATCGCCCGTTCATTTTGATCATACATTCTGGTGTATATACCAAGATAAAAATAGGCCTCACACAGGCGCTCGGCCATTGCTTTATTTTTTGATATGCCGACAGCTAAGCTCTTAACAAACTGAGCCTCTGAAATTCTCATTGCAAACAATTCACCAATTTTTTTAGCCCATAATGAGTCATCAATTGACTGTAGGTTCAATTTTAAATTGGCCAAAGCCTTGGCTTGGTCGATCCGATGCTCAGCGATAAATAACCAAATTGCCCGATACGGATCGCTTGGCTCAAACTGATGAAAGCTGGTTAAGTCTTCAACTGCCAACTTCTTGTGACCACCATAATGAAGTGAAATACCACGATTAAGATAGACATATTGATGCTCGGGGTTTAATTCAAGTGTTGCATCAAAAGCTTCATATGCTTTATCAAACTGACCAGCCATCGTCAGATGAATGCCTAGAAAATTATAGGCGTCAGCCATTTTCGGATTCTTGCGCAAGGCGCGATTAAAATCAATCCGCGCAAGGTTGGTTAAGCCAAAACTGTCATATAACACACCGCGTTCAAAAAAAGCTTGCGACAGGTGTTGTGGTTTTAGCTCATCACTATGGATTAAATCACTGATTCGGGCTAATCGTACTTCATTTTTAAAATTGACCGCTAGTGGTTCACCGATGATCAATTGACCAAGATGGCTTGAAGTTGGTACCGTATTTTGAGACGTCGATTGACAGCCCCCTAACGACAAAAATAAACAGGTGGCAATAACACGCCCATAAGAGTTAAACATTCAATATATCCATTAATAACTATACCTTAACTATATCTTTACTATGCCATAGCCCTTTAGCTGAGGCTATAAAAAAACCTGCACAAGGCAGGTCTTTTAATTTTAAATTAGGCTTTCACCTAATGAACAAGAAAGATTAGTCTTCGCTTGCTGGTGCAGGAGCTGCTGGCTTAGCATCTTTAATACTTAGACGAACACGGCCTTGACGGTCGATTTCTAGTACTTTAACGTCAACCATCTGACCTTCTTTAAGGTAGTCAGTAACTTTCTCAACACGCTCTTCAGCGATTTGAGAAATATGAACTAGACCATCTTTACCAGGAAGAACTTCAACGAATGCGCCAAAGTCTACGATACGCTTAACAGCACCGTGGTAAATCTTACCCACTTCAACTTCAGCAGTAATCGCTTGGATGCGAGCAATCGCATGTTGCGCTTTATCAACATCAGTCGATGCGATTTTAACCGTACCATCGTCAGAAATTTCGATAACACAACCAGTCTCTTCAGTAAGAGCACGGATAGTTGCGCCGCCTTTACCGATGATGTCACGGATTTTGTCTTGAGCAACTTTGATCGTAGTGATACGTGGAGCGAACTCAGAAACGTCATCACGAGCAACCGAGATTGCTTCGTCCATTACACTTAAGATATGAATACGAGCAGCTTTTGCTTGATTCAGTGCAATTTCCATGATGTTGCGAGTGATGCCTTCAATTTTGATATCCATCTGCAATGCAGTGATACCATTAGTTGAACCAGCAACTTTAAAGTCCATGTCGCCTAAATGATCTTCATCACCTAAGATGTCAGAAAGTACAACGAACTCTTCGCCTTTCTTAACTAGACCCATCGCGATACCAGCAACAGAAGCTTTGATTGGTACACCAGCATCCATAAGAGCAAGTGAAGTACCACAAACAGAAGCCATAGAGCTTGAACCGTTAGATTCAGTGATTTCAGAAACCACACGAATTGAGTACGGGAACTCTTCAAGGCTAGGCATAATCGCCAACACGCCACGCTTAGCTAAACGACCGTGACCAATTTCACGACGCTTAGGCGAACCAACCATGCCAGTCTCACCAACACATGAAGGTGGGAAGTTGTAGTGCAACATGAACTTGTCAGAAATTTCACCCATGATGCTGTCGATGCGCTGTGCGTCACGTTCAGTACCAAGAGTTGCAGTCACTAATGCTTGAGTTTCACCACGAGTAAACACAGCAGAACCGTGAGTACGTGGTAATACGCCAGTCATTACGTCAATAGCACGGATCATTTCAGGATCACGACCATCGATACGAGGCTGACCAGCAAGGATACGTGAACGTACCACTTCTTTTTCAACATCGTGGGCGATTTCAGAAATAAGCTTAGTGTTAACATCAGCATCATCGCTTAGGATCGCAGCAGTAACATCAGCTGTAATTACGTCGATTGCGTCTTTACGCGCCATCTTATCGGTGATTTGATAAGCTTCAACGAAACGAGCTTCACTTAGCTCAGTGATTTTAGCCACTAATGAAGCGTCAACTTCAGCAGGTGACCAATCCCAAGCAGGCTTGCCCGCTTCGGCTTTAAGTTCTTTGATCGCTTGAATAACAACTTGCTGTTGTTCATGACCGAAAGTAACCGCACCTAGCATCACGTCTTCGCTAAGAATATCAGCTTCAGACTCAACCATTAGTACCGCGTTAGCCGTACCAGCAACCACAAGATCTAGCTTACTAGTAGCTAGTTCAGTTTTTGTTGGGTTAAGCACGTATTGACCATCGATGTAACCAACACGGGCACAACCGATAGGACCATTAAATGGTACGCCAGCTAGAGAGATAGCTGCAGAAGTACCGATCATTGCAACAACGTCAGGGTTTACTTCTGGGTTTACCGAAACAACAGTAGCAATAATTTGCACTTCGTTTAGGAAACCAGCTGGGAATAGTGGACGAATTGGACGGTCAATAAGACGACAAATCAGTGTCTCATTTTCACTTGGACGGCCTTCACGCTTGAAGAAGCCACCAGGGATTTTACCAGCAGCGTAAGTACGCTCTTGATAGTTAACTGTTAGCGGGAAAAAATCACGACCTGGGATCGCTTTCTTTTTCGCTACACAAGTAACCATTACTACTGTGTCATCCATGTTTACAAGTACTGCGCCGTCAGCTTGACGGGCAATCGCGCCGGTTTCGATGGTCACATTATGTTGACCATATTTAAATGTTTTGATTGTAGGATTCACTGATTGAATTTCCTCTGTCTTTTAGTCGTCTTTGAATTATCTCGCCATAGTATACGGCTTGAAGATGGGTTTTAAAAGACCCTATTTTTTATAATACAAAATTACTTATCGCTAATGTGAATTAAGCAATAAATTAATGATATAAAGTAGAAACTCGTCGTCGAATGCTCTTATTTTTTCAAATCAACAAGGGCAAAAAGATACTGATAAACATCGTCGTGCCAATATTACAGAAATCTGTGAAGTAGCTAGAATCACTAAATTTCGGGAGATTTTATGTTTTTAACCATAGCACCAAACCAATCTACCATTTAAAAGCACAAAAATAAAAGTCGAGATCAAAAAAAGGAGCCTAATGGCTCCTTTTTTTGGTAACTTGATTCTTTATCGATTAACGACGTAGACCAAGCTTAGCAATTGTTTCTTGGTACTTAGCAACGTCTTTACGCTTTAAGTAATCAAGAAGCTTACGACGGCCAGAAACCATACGTAATAGACCACGACGTGAGTGATGATCATGAATGTGCTTTTTGAAGTGACCCTGCAGGTGATTGATTTGTGCAGTTAACAAAGCAACTTGAACTTCTGAAGAACCAGTATCGTTTGCATCACGACCGAAATCTTTGATGATTTCAGCAGTTTGGAT
>JABSRS010000036.1 GCA_013214885.1 Gammaproteobacteria bacterium | reverse complement strand
TCATTGTTTAATTCATTACGTTTTTTAAGCCAATATGCAATCCTAACTTCGTCTATTAAAGCCGAATCAAGGGTGGCCGTTTGTTCGGTAACGGCTAAGGCATTGGCAGATAAAATGGCTGCTAACAGTCCACTTATTTTAATTATTCTAGACATAATCCCCTCTTAATTAACGGCATTTTTTAGCAAAGGTTTGCTGTTTGTTTGCAATGTATTGACGAACTTGTTGATCGATAATTTCTTGAGTCGCTTGAGGATCAATGCGGCCTGATTTAATTAGAATATCTTGAATTTTTTGCTTGTTTAATACTGGTGGAGACATTGATTTTGTACAACGTGTTACTTTTTTTACCACGGTCTCTAAAGCAGACTCGGTAACAACAGTTTCGGTCGCTTTATTAACTGACTCGGTACTTCCGCATCCAGTCAAAGCAAGAGCCGTCACAAAAAAACTCACTACATTTATTTTCATTATTCTTCCTTTTAAAATATGTCTATTTCATTTCTAATTAACTTTAAAAATTTACAAAAATCAATTTCGAAACGCATTTAAGCATAAATTTCAACAGATTAACAACATCTACGTTACATTGCGGGCTAGTTTTTCTCGAAAGTGAGACATATAGGGCTAATTACAATCAATATAGTGACGTAATTACTCTAATCGATTATTTTTATTGATGATAGCTAAATATTTTCGCTTTCGTATAACTTACATTGCTATTACACTGATTATTCAATTTGTTGATGTGAGATAAAAATGAGAGCATTTGAATTAAAAATTCCACCAGTGGTCATGGTATTGATTGTTGGAGCGCTGATGTTTGGTTGTTCGCACTATTTGCCCGCACCGTTAATTGATCCGAGTTTCAAAACTTGGTTATTGTGGTCAATTATTATTATCAGTTTGAGCATCGCTATGGCTGCCATTGTTAGTTTTAAACAAGCACAGACCACCGTTAATCCAACAACGCCTACGGCATCATCTTCCCTGGTTTCGAGCGGAATTTATCACTACACCAGAAACCCAATGTATTTGGCAATGGCTTTTCTATTATTAGGATGGTGTATTTATTTATCGAATTTATATTTAGTCATTTTTGTTGCTGGTTTTATTTATGTCATGAATAAACTTCAAATTGAACCCGAAGAAAGAGCGTTAGAAGTTATTTTTTCAGATCAGTATCTCCAATATAAGCAACAAGTCAGACGCTGGCTCTAGACTAAGCCAGCGTCTAGGGTAGAGGCTAGAGGGTATTGGTTACTGCGCAGTCCACCCTAGATCCATGGTTAAGTTTGATCCCGTAAATGAGCGTGCATTGTCACTAACCAAATAATTGACCAACTCGCCGATTTCCTCGGGTTCAATCATTCTTTTGATCGCGGCATTTTTTAGCATAATCTCGGTAACAACCCGCTCAGGTGCAATGTTATGGGCTTTAGCTTGATCAGCAATTTGTTTTTCGACCAAGGGAGTTCTCACATAAGCAGGGCAAATGGCATTAACCGTAATGCCAAATTCACCGCCCTCAAGTGCTGCTGTTTTGGTGAGACCAACCAAGCCATGTTTAGCACTAATGTAAGCCGCTTTAAAAGGTGAGGCAATTTGTCCATGCACCGAGGCAATGTTAACCACCCTGCCCCAATGATTCTTTGTCATGTGGGGCCAGCAATATTTAGTCAGCAAAAATGGCGATGTTAGCATCACACTTAGCATGGTATTCCACATTTCCTCAGGAAACTCTTCTATCGAACAGACATGCTGAAAGCCAGCATTGTTAACCAAAATATCAACTTGACTATATTTTGCAACAACCTGATCGATTAGGCGTTTATTATCAGATTGCTTAGATAGATCAACTTGAATAAAGTGACAATTGAGTGTTTGCGCCGCTTCATCTCCTGCTTGTTGGTTAAGATCTGCTATCACCACCTGATAACCATTGCCGATCAATGATTTTGCCACTGCATAGCCAATACCACTAGCCCCACCCGTAACCACCTCTACTTTAGTCATTTTTTATTCCTTTTAAGTCGAGTCTATATTGAGCCATTAGCGTGGAGAAAAAACTATCCTACTATGGTATTGGTTGCTGATGGTATTGATGGCTTATCACCCTAAATACAGCACAGCACTAAGTAAAAGTACGTAATAATTTTACGTAGTCATGGCAATAACCAATGAGAAGGTAATTGGTTAGTATAATAATGTAAAATAAACTTTTTGTTAACATTTGAGTAAACATTAAGCTATAACTAAATATAAAGGAGAGTCACCATGAAATTCAACAAGAAAGCACTGGTTGTAGCAATTATTGCTGCCACGACGATATCAGCTCCAGCACTTGCTGCAAAAAAACTACTATTAAAAACCCCCATTGCCTTTAATTCAAACCTACCCGCTTTAGGTACGCCAATCAAATGGGTATCAGAAGAACTAAAAGTTATTAGTGGTGGCAACATAAAAATGAAAATTTATGAGCCAGGCAAGCTAGTCGGTGCCAAAGAAATTCTTGATGCGGTATCTTCAGGTAAAGTTAACTCAGGTTATGCAACAGCGGGTTATTGGCAAGGAAAAATCCCCGCCGCTTCTTTATTTTCAGCCGTGCCATTTGGTCCAGAAGCTGGTGAATACATGGCTTGGCTATACTACGGTAATGGCTTGAAATTATATCAAGAAATGTATGATCAAGCTGGTTACAACGTCCATGTCATTCCGTGCGCGATTATCTCTCCTGAGACTTCTGGCTGGTTTAAAAAGCCAATCGACAAACTTGAAGATCTTAAAGGCATGAATATTAGATTCTTTGGCCTTGGGGCTAAAGTAATGGAAAACCTTGGGGTTGGTACCGTCCAATTACCAGGTGGCGAAATATTCGGTGCCCTTGAAAAAGGGGCTATTGATGCGACAGAGTTTTCACAACCAGCCATCGATCAACGTTTAGGTCTACATAAAATTGCCAAGTACAATTATTTCCCTGGCTGGCATCAGCAAGCCACTATTTTCGAATTGCTAATCAATGGCAATACTTGGAAGAAAATGGACAAAACCCAACGGTCAATAGTAACCACCACCTGTAAAGCATCAATGGCCCAGTCGATTGCCGAGGGCGAAGCATCACAGTTTGACGTTATGGCTGGCTATGCTGAAAAAGGCGTCGAAATTCGTTATTGGAGTCCAGAAATGCTTGGTCACTTTGAAAAGAGCTGGAACCAGGTTGCTGATACGATGATCAAAGACGATAAATTCTTTAACAAGGTTTATTCGGATTTAACCCAATTTAGAGCCGGTTATGATCTGTGGGAAGCTAATGCATTCTTACCACGAAAAACCCGTTAAACACTAAGTGATAAGGCCTCGTTCGCGAGGCCGCAAACTGCTGAAAATCAGCGACGTTTGGAGAAATATTGTGAATGATATCAAGATGCAACGCCCTGTTCCAATCGCAGATGCAATTGACCGTTTCGTTACCAAGGTTAGTCACTCTATGGCATGGGTTTATGTGTTACTCGTTCTTGTGATTATTACCCAAGTTTTCTTGCGCAAGGGATTTGCTAATGGCCAAATTTGGCTCGAGGAACTTGAATGGCACCTGTATGCCATTGGAGTAATGTTTGGTCTTGCCTATGCTCAAATCAATAACGCTCATGTTCGAGTTGACCTTTTTTATACTAATTTCAGCCGAAGAACCAAACACATCATCGATATAATCGGTATTTTGTTTTTTGTTTTTCCATTTATATATATCGTTTTTATTCATAGCTTAGACTTTGTTGCCGATGCATGGCGAACATCAGAAACCTCGGAATCGCCCTCAGGCCTTCCTTTTCGCTGGTTAATCAAAGCTGTTATTCCAACCAGTATGCTGTTCTTTGCTCTTTCAAGCATATCTCGGTTAATTCGTGATACCACCCTATTACTTCGAGGTGATAAGTAATGGATATTAATCAAATACTCGTACTGGCGATGTTCGGTACATTTATCTTCTTGTTGTTTACTGGGATCCCCGTTGCCTACGTCTTGGCTGGCGTTGGCGTGTTGTTTACTTTAGTTGCGGGCTATGCCGATGAACATTGGGATGCCATGACCGGTCTTGATTTTTTAACCCTGGGTTTAATTGTTAACCGGATTTATCAAATCATGGGAAATTGGATTTTGGTCGCCCTCCCCATGTTCATATTCATGGGCATAATGCTTGATAAATCGGGTGTTGCAGAGCGTTTAATGACCTCGATGCAAGAGTTATTTGGCCGAGTCCATGGCGGCCTTGCCATTACGGTAACCTCGATTGGGATTATCTTAGCCGCATCGACGGGGATCATTGGAGCATCGGTGGTGCTATTAGCCGTGATGTCGCTCCCAGCGATGCAAAAGCAAGGATATTCGAAAACGTTGGCCTTAGGTACTATCGCCAGTGCGGGTACCTTGGGCATTTTAATTCCACCAAGCATCATGCTGGTTATTATGGCCGATCAATTAGGCTTAAGTGTAGGCGATCTCTTTATGGCTGCGGTATTCCCTGGCTTAATGCTTGGATTACTCTACATTTTGTACATCTTAATTGTTGGTTTTGTTAACCCAAAAGCAGCCCCTATTCCAAAAGATGCCAAAGCAGTGACGTTTGCGACGGTCGTTAAAGTACTCAAAGCCATTGTGCCAACCCTGCTACTGATTTTCAGTGTACTAGGATCAATATTTACAGGACTTGCCACACCAACAGAGGCATCTGGAGTTGGCGCATTTGGCGCAACGTTACTTGCGGCCTACAACAAAAAATTCAGTTTCAAAGTGTTAAAAGATGTCATGCACGGCACCCTAAATACCACCTCATATATCTTTGCAATTTTCATTGGTGCCAGCCTGTTTTCACTGGTATTGCGAGAACTTGGCGGCGATGAAGTGATAGAGGCCTTTCTAACAGGTTTACCTTTCGGACCTTATGGAATTGTACTGTTCGTGTTACTGATTGTATTTTTACTTGGATTCTTCTTGGATTGGATCGAAATTACACTAATAATTTTACCATTATTAGCACCAGTTATTAGTGCGCTTGATATTGAAGTCAATGGATATGGCGTCGTTGATGATCCTATTATGGTGTGGTTTGTGATGCTGGTTGCAATGACATTGCAAACATCCTTCCTCACCCCCCCCGTAGGGTTCGCCCTGTTCTATCTTAAAGGCGTTTGCCCACCCGATATCAAGTTAGTTGATATCTACAAAGGGGTCGTACCGTTTATCATGATCCAACTGTTCGCCTTAATGTTATTACTACTTTGGCCACAACTTGCACTCTGGTTACCCTCGGTTGCATATTCATAAGTAATTAAGCCAATCGCAAGGTTGGCTTAAGTTTAACGATTATTAACACCAGCTATAGCACCGAAAAGGATTCACTGATGCCATTGCCACAAATTAAGAATATTCTCTATACCAGCTCAATGGGCAAGCACACCCGCGTGGTATTTCGTCATGCCGTGCAACAAGCCAGACTTCATCAGGCTCAATTACATTATTTACATGTTATTGAGCCAATTGGCGAAGTCGGACGCGCGCTCATTAGCGGTTATTTACCGCAAGAAATGATCGATAAATTGCACCATGAGGGACTCGATAATTTAAAACGAGAAATCACGGATCGGGTCGATAAGTTTTTTGCTCAAGAGCTGGCCAAGCTTGATGACAGCGAACGCATTGAAATAACGACTTTAGTGGTGCAAGGGGTAAGAGTAGAAACGATTATTGATGTCTGTCGCGAATTAGACGCTGATTTAATTGTGATGGGCTCGTCAAAACATCTCGGTAGAACCAGCCCGACGACTAAGGCTGTGATCAAGTCAGGGGTTAGCCCAGTACTGGTTATTCCAACCCATAAGTAATATTAAAACAACAAAGCCCCAACCGACTTCACGATTGAAGTCGGTTGGGGCTTTTAGTGCGAGTCTATTACTTAAAACATCTCGTTAGGCAATGCCATAATTGAACTTACACCCGCTTTAACCGCTGCAGCATGGCTGTTCGATCTAGGTAAAATTCGGGCAAAGAAGAACTCAGCAACAACCAACTTATTTTCAAAGTATGGATTGTCATTAGCTTGCTGCTCTTTTTCAGCCGCTAGCGACATCATGCACCACATATACGCAAAAGCGGTATAACCAAAAGCGTTAAGGTAATCAACCGCATTACCATTAAGCTCATTACCATCACTTGCGCGCGATAATACCACTTGAGTAAGTTGCTCTAGTTGATCAATCGACTCGTTAAGTTGACTAATCATGTTGGCTAAACGGCCATTATCTTTTTGCGCGCTCAGCGCAAACTCACTGGTGAATTCGCGCACTTCAGTCACGAACAAACCAAAGTCTTTTCCTTGGTTGAGTGCAACTTTACGGCCAATTAAATCCAAGGCTTGAATGCCGTTGGTGCCTTCATAAATTTGCGCAATTCGCACGTCACGTACTAGTTGTTCCATGCCCCATTCACGAATATAACCGTGACCACCAAATACTTGTTGTGCTAGTACCGTCGACTCTAGGCCTAAATCGGTAAAGAACGCCTTAGCAACGGGTGTTAACAACGCAACTAAGCTACTGGCTTTAGTGACAGCATCTTTATCGTCACTAAATTTGGTAATATCGAGCTGCTTAGCAATATAGAGTGCAAAGGCACGACTGGCTTCATTATTAGCGCGCACGGTTAATAACATTCGACGGACATCACCGTGTACAATAATCGGATCAGCCGGCTTAGATAAATCTTTTAGTGCACCAACTCCGCGACTTTGCAGCCGATCTTTTGCATACTCGCTCGCGCCCTGGTAAGCCATTTCGCCACAGCCAATCCCTTGAATACCGATAGATAAACGCTCATAGTTCATCATCGTAAACATACATGCCAAGCCTTTGCCTACTTCACCAACAAGGTAGCCTTTAGACTGGTCAAAATTCATCACACAAGTTGCTGAAGCTTTAATGCCCATTTTATGTTCAATAGAACCACAGGTCACATGATTAGTATCGGTTAGCTGACCGTGTTCGACAATAATTTTTGGCACTAAAAACAATGAAATACCACGGGCACCTGGTGCTGCATCTGGCAATTTAGCCAGGACCAAATGAATGATGTTTTCGTTTAAGTCTTGATCGCCACCCGTAATGAATATTTTGGTGCCCGTAATTTGATAGCTGCCATCACCCTGTGGGATTGCCTTGGTACGAATTAATCCAAGATCGGTACCACTGTGCGGTTCAGTTAGACACATCGATGCTGCCCAACGTCCTTCATAAAGGGCTGGTAAATATTTTTCTTTAAGCTCATCGCTGCCATGGGCATTTAACGCCAAACAAGCGCCCGATGATAAAGCTGGGTATAGCGCAAACGAGCTATTCGCTGCGTACATCATTTCATCAAATAACACGCCAAGCATTTTCGGCATTCCCATACCGCCATAAGCTGGATCACCACACAAACCACTCCAACCACCCTCGGCAAAGGTGTTATAAGCTTCTTTAAAGCCAGCGGGCGTTGTTACTACGCCATCGTTCCATTGCGCACCTTCTTCATCGCCACTGCGATTAAGCGGAGCAATCATGCCAGAGGCAAGCTTACCCGCTTCCTCTAAAATAGCTTCAGCAGTTTCAATATCAACAGTTTCGCTAAGTGCAGGAATACCTTGCCACAGCGCTGAGACATTAAACACTTTATTTAACAAAAAACTCATGTCGCTGAGGGGTGGGTTATATTCAGTCATTTAACAAATCCTTTAATAGATAATTTTTAGGCGAACAGCCTTTTAAAACATATGTTTTAATTTATACCAGAATTGTCGTCATATGTTAACTACTGATTTAATAATTCTTTTCCAGCGTCATCTCTTGTTATACCTGTCATCCCTGACATCGTGACAAACCGTTCATCCTGAACATAAAAAAGCACTGGTCGTAAATACCAGTGCTTTAATTCAATCGATGTATTTATTTAGTTCAATTTAACTACTAAGTGATAAATTTATTTGAGTCAATACGACTGCTGGCTCCTCAGATTTTGTAATAGGTCGCCCTATCACCAAATAATCACTGCCAGCATTAATCGCTTCTTGCGGTGTCATGATTCTTTTTTGATCGCCAACGTCACTGCCAGCAGGTCGAATACCCGGAGTCACCAACTTAAAATCTTGGCCAAGTAATTGTTTAAGTTTGGTTGCCTCTTGCGCTGAACACACTACGCCATCAAGTCCACAATCTTTAGCTAGCGTTGCCAGCCTTGCGACGTGTTGCTCGAGGGTACACTCAATCCCAATCAAGGGCAATTCTGATTCTTCCATGCTGGTCAACACAGTAACCGCAATCAGTAGCGGTGCTTTGTCACCATAAGGTTTTAATGCTTGAGCCGCCGCTTTCATCATATTGGCGCCACCAGTAGCATGGACGTTTACCATCCACACGCCTAGCTCAGCAGCCGCGGTTACAGCCTTTGCCACCGTATTAGGGATATCATGAAATTTCAAATCCAAGAAAACATCAAATTCCATAGCAACTAATTGCTTCACAAATTGTGGCCCGAAATGGGTAAACATCTCTTTACCAATTTTTAGACGACAACTATCTGGATTAATAGTCGCGACAAAATCAAGCGCACTTTGTTGGTTATTAAAATCAAGTGCGACCACGACTTTTGATTGATTACTCATTTTCTTCCTCAAATACTACAGATAGATTTAAATTTACAGGTTGCTCATGACCTAATCGCCATCGAGACCTCGGATCGGTTTTACTTTACCCCAAGCAAGACACGAAGGACATTGCCAATGGATTTTCTTAGCTTCAAAGCCACAGCCACAGCATCGATAAACTGGTTTAAGTTTGAGCTGTTCCCCTACTAACAACTTAAGGTGCTTCAAACTATCTTTAGCTTTGCCTTGTTCTGCATCTTTTAGTTGATACTTCATTAATTCGTAAAAGCCTTTGATGCTCGGCGAACGAACCAAATAATCGGTAATTTGTTGCTCAACTTGCTGCTGTGACATCTTAGGACGCATTATCGCAATTTTTGCCAGTAATGTCGCGACCCCAGCCCCTTTGTCTAAGGCATCATCTAACTTTAAGATTAAACTTGGTTGTTGGTCACGCCGTTGATAACAATCAACAAATATTGGCAGGACCTCTCTGAAATAATCAATATCTTGACTTAGTAATTGATCTACCAGCAATTGGCAATCTGCTAAGCGGCCATGATCAAGATAATAAGCGGCAATGGCCAGTCTTGCCCTGACGCAATTGGCATCAATACTTAGCGCTTGTTTGAAATATTCAAGCTTAGTGTTGTTCTTGTCATCGCAAGATTTATCAGCCTGCTCACAATAAAAATGAGCCAACTGAACTTTTACCGAATCTTGACCACGAGCAATCAATTTTTTAGCCATCAAAATAGCTTGCGGCCATTCTTTGGTTGATTGGTAAATTGACAGTAAATGGCCTAATGATTTGTCACCGTATAATTCGCTTTGCTCTAGCTCTCCAAAGATAGCCAAGCAGCGATCAATCAAGCCAGCCTGTAAATAATCATTACCTAATTCATAGAGGGCGGTTTGATGTTGCTCAGGCGTTAGAACAGGTCGAGCTAGAAGATTTTGATGGACACGGATTGAGCGGTCTATTTCGCCACGCTGTCTAAATAACCGACCGAGCGCAAGGTGGGTTTCAATGGTTTCATTATCAACTTCAACCAAGGCGATAAATTGATCGACCGCCTTATCGGGTTGATCTGATAATAAATAATTCAACCCAGCAGAATAATTTTTTGAAACATCTTTTACATCACGCTGGTGTTGGTGACCAGCACTACGCCGCCCCATATACCATCCATACGCGGCTGCAACAGGCAGCAGTAAAAACAACAGTTCAAACATTAGTTAGCTGTTTTTCCTTTAATTTAGCAGCGTTCTTTACTGCTTGGCTTAATTTATTTCTGGTGGCTTTTAATTTTAGTTTCAGTCCAATATATAGCGAATAGAAAATACACCAGCACAATACAAAACCAGTTATAAAAGATACACCAATAACGGTGCTTAAATTAAACTCGCCCTGTGCGATTAGGTAATTGATGGTGACGGACCCTGTATTACTGGCACTAAAGATCATCGCTGCGACAAAAAACACAACAACCACAAGTGTTGCGATAATTGTTTTCATAATACATCTCCTCTGTGTCTTGGTCTTGGTTTTCCATAACCAAGCAATCTAATGGCTTCATTATCTAAGAAAAAACTAGAGATCGCTAGCAAAGAATATGATTTGTGGCACAAATTAATATTTTCTTTAACCAAAAAAAAAGCAGCCATAAGGCTGCTTTTACTACGACAGTGCAATAAATCTAAAGCGATTTACGCATTAAGACTGGCATTGACTCGTTCACGCAATTCTTTGCCTGGCTTAAAATGAGGAACATATTTTGAACCTAGTTCCACCGTTTCACCAGATTTTGGATTGCGACCAACACGAGGAGCCCGATAATGCAGAGAAAAACTGCCAAAGCCACGAATTTCAATTCGTTCGCCTTCTGATAGCGTATTCGCCATCAAGTCCAGCATTTCTTTGACGGCTAACTCAATATCTTTTGCCGACTTGTGTAGTTGTTTCAGTGCTAATCTCTCGATTAATTCCGACTTAGTCATAAACCTTCCTTATCGCTTTCGTGATACATATTACGAAGTTAAGCTATATCTCTTAACTTCGCAACAATTACTTTTCGAAAAAAGTATTAATTAATCACGGTTTGCTTTCTTGAACGCATCAGCCATCGCATTTGAAGAGAAAGTATCATCAGCTTTGTTAAGGTTATCAACTGCAGATTTCTCTTCAGCTTCATCCTTAGCGCGGATTGATAAGCTAACTACGCGGTTCTTACGATCAACACCAACGAACTTAGCTTCTACTTCCTGACCTTCTTTAAGCTCAGTAGTAGCATCTTCAACACGGTCACGTGAAATATCAGCAACACGGATGTAACCTTCAACGCCTTCAGCTAGTTCAACTGTAGCGCCTTTAGCGTCAACCGCTGTTACCTTACCATTAACAATAGCACCTTTTTTCTTATCTGCTAGGTAGTTATTGAATGGATCGTCTTCAGATTGCTTGATACCAAGGCTAATACGTTCACGTTCTGCGTCAACTGCAAGAACAACAGCTTCGATTTCGTCGCCCTTAGAGAACTCACGAACTGCGTCTTCACCAGAAACATTCCAAGAAATGTCAGATAAGTGAACAAGACCGTCGATGCCGCCGTCAAGACCAATGAATACACCGAAATCAGTGATTGATTTGATCTTACCAGAAACGCGATCGCCTTTAGCGAACTTAGAAGAGAACTCTGACCAAGGGTTAGCAATACATTGCTTAAGACCTAGAGAGATACGACGACGTTCTTCGTCGATGTCAAGAACCATAACTTCTACAGTGTCATCTAAGCTAACAACTTTAGAAGGATGGATGTTCTTGTTAGTCCAATCCATTTCAGAAACGTGTACTAGACCTTCAACGCCTTCTTGGATCTCAACGAAACAACCGTAGTCAGTAAGGTTAGTTACGCGACCTGTAAGCTTAGTGCCTTCAGGGAAACGAGCTGCAATTGAAACCCATGGATCTTCACCCATTTGCTTAAGACCAAGAGATACACGAGTCTTTTCACGATCGTACTTAAGTACACGAACGTTAATTTCGTCGCCAACATTAACGATTTCGCTAGGGTGCTTAACGCGTTTCCAAGCCATATCAGTAATGTGTAGAAGACCATCGATACCACCAAGATCAACGAATGCGCCGTAGTCAGTAAGGTTCTTAACGATACCTTTAACTTCAAGACCTTCTTGTAAGCTAGCAAGTAGTTCTTCACGTTCTGCACTGTTTTCAGTTTCGATAACTGCACGACGAGAAACAACAACGTTGTTACGCTTTTGATCAAGCTTGATAACTTTGAATTCTAATTCTTTGCCTTCAAGGTGAGAAGTATCACGTACTGGACGTACATCTACTAATGAACCAGGTAGGAAAGCACGGATTGTGTTAACTTCAACAGTGAAACCGCCTTTAACTTTACCGTTGATAACACCAACGATAGTTTCTTGCTCTTCGAAAGCTTTCTCAAGAACACCCCAAGACTCGTGGCGCTTAGCTTTTTCACGAGAAAGTTGAGTTTCGCCGAAACCATCTTCGATAGCATCAATGCATACGTCAACGATGTCGCCAACAGATACTTCAAGTTCGCCAAGAGCGTTCTTGAACTGTTCTGCTGGGATTGGGCTTTCTGATTTTAAACCTGCGTCTACCAGTACAGTACCACGTTCGATACGGATTACAGTACCTTTAACAATAGCGCCAGGGCGAGTTTCTAGTTCTAATAGAGACTCTTCGAATAGTTGAGCAAAAGATTCAGTCATGTTTTAAATTCACATTTTCAATCCATCGAAGCAATCCAGCGACAACGGGGTTGTTAATTAATGCTCCTCCATCCTTGGATGAGCAATTAGATTCATTTTTTAGCTTAACCAACCTGATTAAAATCGAAGGTACCAGCAGCGTGATCAATCACTTTTGCTAATACTTGTTCAATCGATAATCCGGTTGAATCCACTATGAGTGCGTCATTGGCAGGAACAAGCGGTGCTACCACACGGTTGCGGTCACGCTCATCACGTTCACTTATCTCACTCAAAAGGGACTGGATATTAGCATCAAATCCCTTTTCTTGCAACTGCCTAAAGCGACGTTCTGCGCGCTCTTGAGCGGTTGCTGTTAGGAAAAACTTTATCGGTGCAGTTGGAAAAACTACTGTCCCCATATCACGACCATCGGCAATCAAACCATCAAGCGTTTGAAAGGCTCGTTGACGTCGCAATAATGCTTCTCTAACCCGAGGAAATGCCGCGACTTTAGAAGCCGCATTGGCTATTTTTTCACTGCGAATTTCACGAGAAACATCTTCACCTTCAAGTATAACCTTTATTCCAGAATTATCTGCACTAAATCGCACATCCAAATGTCCGGCTAACGGCGTTAACGCGTCTTCATTATCTAAAGCAACGTTATGATGAATTGCAGCAAGTGCCAACACTCGGTAAATTGCACCACTGTCGAGTAATTGCCAACCTAACTTATCAGCTAACAACCGTGCAATCGTCCCTTTGCCGGCACCACTTGGCCCGTCGATGGTTATTAGTGGCAAAATATCAGCCATTTGGTTCCCCTTGAAAAAGCTATAAATGTAATATAGAAATATCACTAAAAATCGCGACACATTATACAGCAGAACGAAAATATAAGAAATGATTAAACTAAATTTTAACCATTTCTTGGGTGATTTCTAATAATATTTGATTTAAAGCAAGTAAAGCATTGAAAGTAAGTAGGGAATGTTTTTGAAGTGCAGCCAGGATCGTTGATCGTAACTTCGGTATCACTCAGTGCAACCAAAGAGAAACACATCGCAATTCGGTGATCATTGTAAGTATCAATACTAGCCGCAAGTAACTTTGATGGCGGAGTAATGGTGATGTAATCATCCCCCTCATCGACAATTGCGCCAACTTTTCGCAATTCGGTTGCCATCGCAGCCAAGCGATCGGTTTCTTTAACCCGCCAATTATAAATATTGCGAATCGTGGTAGTTCCTGACGCAAAAAGTGCGGTGGGGGCAATGGGCATTGCGGCATCGGGAATATGGTTCATGTCCATATCTATGCCATGGAGTTGCGACGCGCTAACCGTAATAGAGTTGGGCTGCCAAGTTACCTTTGCTCCCATCTGTTCAAGGACATCAGCAAATTTAATATCGCCCTGCACCGAATCACTGCCAATGCCAGTAACCGTAACGCTACCGCCTTTAATGGCCGCAGCTGCTAAAAAGTAACTGGCCGATGAAGCATCGCCTTCAACCAGTATCTCTCCTGGCGCCATATAAGTCTGATTGCCTTTGATAGAGAAGTGCTGCAAATTGGTATGCTCAACTTCAACCCCGAATTTACGCATTAAATCTAACGTGATTTCGATATAAGGTTTTGAGACTAGCTCTCCGCTAATCTCAATGTCAATATCGCCCTGTGCTAACGGTGCGGCCATCAAAAAAGCAGTTAAAAACTGACTTGATACACTGCCATCAATCACGACTTTGCCACCTTTTAGACCAGTGCCCTTAATGGTTAACGGTGGAAAACCATCAAAATCATGGTATTGAATATCGGCCCCCATCGCACTTAGTGCCTCAACTAATGAGTCGATTGGTCGCTCTGACATGCGTGGCTCACCCGTTAAGGTAAATGTGCCCTGCCCTAAACATAATGCCGCGCATAAAGGGCGCATCGCTGTTCCGGCATTACCGAGATACATCTCACAATCGCCGTTAAAATTAAGCGCCCCACCGTTGCCCTCGACAATACATTGCGTGCGATCATCAGATAATTGGTATTTAACGTTAAGGGTTTTTAAAGCATCGAGCATATGCCGGATATCATCGCTATCGAGTAAATTTTTAATCCGGGTAGTTCCCTTTGCCAGCGCGGCGAGTAACAATGCCCGATTAGATAGACTCTTTGAGCCCGGTAAATTGACGGTACCGTTGACAGATTTAATCGGTTGAAGCGTTAGGGAATCCATGTATTTCCTCGGAGAATGATTGACAGCAAAGAAATCATAATGCCAGTGTCTATCGGCCCTGCCAATCCCTTAATTAGTCTTATTTATACTAATTTAATATTATTTAAATGATTTAATCGTTATTGCTGTTTTGTTGTACGATTTCTGATGGTTTGATGGTGAGATCCCAGTCCAATGCTTAAACGCTCGGGTAAAAGAACGCGGTTCACTATATCCTAACAATATCGCTATTTCAGCAATCGTAAAACGCCGATCCCGAAGATAACCTAATGCCAAATCATAGCGGATCTGATCTTTAATTTGCGGATAACTAGTCCCTTCGATCTTTAACTGCCGCCTTAACGTTTGGGGCCCGATATCGAGCTGCGCCGCAATCGTTTCAAATAACGGACAATATAGTATTTTTTGTTCATTCCTTGCGATAACAGCTCGTACTTTAGCACTATAGCTTTGTTCACTGCCGGGGACCGTAATTAAATCGGCGGGCGAGTGACGTAAAAACTGACTCAATTGACTTTGACTTCTCACGCACGGGAAATCGAGATACTTGGCAGAGAAACTCAATTTTAGTTGCGGACGGTTAAAATGGTGACGACAGCGAAACAATAATTTAATTTCACGCCAATGCTGTGGTTTAGGGTGAGTGAAACTAACATGGCTTAGTGGTATTTTGACGTCAATTAACCAGCTCGAAAAACGGTGCCAAATAATTAACCAAAACTCGATAAAAAAGTGGTTAACATCACAATCGGGCTCGGAAAAATAAAACTCAATCTCGGCAGTATCAC
>JABSRS010000358.1 GCA_013214885.1 Gammaproteobacteria bacterium | reverse complement strand
ACACCGCAGTCGGTTAGCGTGGTTACGTCACAACTAATCCAAGATCAGGACTTACGAACTTTAACCGATGTCGTTAATAGTACCGTAGGTATCTCTACACGGGCACTAGACAGTGAACGACAAATGTTTTCTTCACGAGGGTTTAGCATTGATAGTTATCAAATAGACGGCAATTCTATTACTTGGAGCCCTGCTTGGAATGCAGGAGAGAACAATACCAACACGGTAATATTTGATCGGGTCGAGATAGTGCGTGGCGCTACTGGCTTAATGGTAGGTGCAGGAAATCCATCAGCCTCAATTAATTTGGTTCGAAAACGCGCCGACAGCAAAAAAATAACCGCTTCGGTAAATGTTAGCGCTGGCAGTTGGAATAATTATAGAACAAGTGCCGATGTCGGCTCGGCATTGAATGACAGTGGTACGATTCGCGCAAGAGTCGTAGCCAGTTATGAACAAGGCGATTCTTTTGTTGATTTAGCCAGTAAAGAAACCACCGTTTTCTATGGCGTAATCGATATTGATCTGACTGATAAAACTCTACTTAGTTTTGGTAGCAGTTACCAAGACAATGCTCCTAAAGGCACCTCATGGGGTGGTTTACCTATCTGGTATTCAGACGATTCACGCACAGATTATCCTCGTTCGAAAACAAAATCTGCAAAATGGAGTAGCTGGCAATCAACCAATAAAAGCTATTTTTCTCGACTTTCTCACCAATTTGAAAATAATTGGCAACTAACTATGGATCTCAACCGCATTGAAAATACCGCGGATGAAAAGTTAATTTGGATCACTGGGGTACCAAACAAACAAACAGGCCAAGGCATGACAGCGTCGCCCAGTTATTTAATTGGAGAGAGAAGCCAAGATGATATTAATATTAAACTGAGCGGAGATTATCAGTTTTTTGAACGGGAACATTCAGCAACTTTCGGTTATAGCTACAGTAATCAAGATCAAAATACCTCCCGCGATAACAACAAAGTAAAATTACTTATTGCTAATTTTGACTTGTGGAATGATGATATAGCAGAGCCACAATGGGGTTCCTTTGATACTCCTGACCAGATGAATACTAAACAACGAGGGTTTTATGGGATTACTCGTTTATCTTTAACTGACGAGTTAAAAGTAATAATTGGTGGGCGTTACGCTGACTGGCAGCAAGAAGGTAATAACTGGAGTGGTGACATAAGCTTTGGTGACACATCTTTTATCCCCTATGCTGGTGTTTTATATGACATTAATCATAACCACACCCTTTATTTAAGCTATACCGATATATTTAAACCGCAAAACAACCAAGATTATCTTGGTAAGTATATAGCGCCAATTCGAGGTAATAACTACGAACTCGGCTTAAAAAGCGATTTTTTTGACGGTGATTTAACAACTAGTGTCACTCTATTTAAAATTGAGCAAGACAACTTAGCGCAGGCCGATACAGGAAAGACAGTGCCTGGGACTACTCCGCCAGCACAAGCTTATTATGCAGCTCAAGGTACAGTAAGTGAAGGTTTTGAATTAGAAGCGGTCGGTAAGTTACAACCTAACTGGGATCTAAGCTTAGGGTATACCCAATTTAAAGCTGAAGATTCCGATGGTAAGCAAGTTAATACCAATCAGCCACGCAAGCTATTTAAGATTTTTACTAAATATAACTTCACTGGAAACTTAGACTCACTAAGTATTGGTGGCGGAGTAAACTGGCAAAGCGATAACTACACTGTAATCGCTTGGGGTCCATATGTCGGAAGAAAGGTTAACCAGAGTGCTTATGCGTTAGTTAATTTAATGACACATTACCAAATAAATGAACAGCTTGCTGCTCAACTAAATATTGATAATCTGCTTGACAAAACTTACTACAGCCAAATTGGTTTTTTTAGCCAATTGGCTTATGGTAGACCAAGAAGTGTTAACTTGAACCTAAGCTATAAATTCTAGTTTAATCATCACAAAAGAGAGTAGATATTTTCTGCTCTTTTTTGTTCACTCTATAAACTGTTCACCCGAATTCAAGCTTAGGGGGGCAAGTCACTTTTCCAATGAGACTTTAACAACCTAGAACCTAGGGGGTCAATAGAACCTAGGGGGTCAAGTCACTTATCCAATGAGACTTTAATTTGAGCCCCTATTAATACTTTGAATTATGTATGCCGTTTATTACTTTTCGTGAGTATAAACGGCATTTTAATGTCGGTGGTAACTTTAGGACAGTCACAAAAATGTAACTGATATTCAATGACTTTTGGTACCCATATTGTTTAGACAGTGATTTAACACCAATAAACTAGCTGCGTGATAAATACTCACCTGTTGTAGGTATAGGCAGAAATGTGGGAATATTTAAGGAGCTAGGCGACGACTAACTTGTCCAATAGCGCAATGGTCTACCGCTAATACAAGTGAGTCACTGTTGATTACTATCATATGGAAAATAAAATGTACAAGTGTCGTTAGGTTAGTAACTTGACGGATTTTTAAATACGTTTTACTGCAATGTTATATACTTGGTTTCGATCTCGTTTCCCAACAGCTACGATCGACACTAAAACCTCCATATCGCGCACTTGGTAAACTAACCGATATCCTGCACTACGTAGCTTTATTTTGTAACAATCTTTCATTCCATTTAGTCGAGCCGATTCAACTCTTGGGTTTTCTAATCGCTCGATCAATTTTTTCTTAAAATGCTTTTTGATAGTAGCATCTAATTTTCGCCATTCTTTCTCAGCGTCTTGTTTTAAAACAAGCTTATAGGTCATCTATATCAACCTCAATTTCCGGCTGATCTTTACGTTCTTCTACTAACTGAGCTAATTCTATATCTTCGAGCTTATCCATTAGTAATTCATAAGCATCAGCTGGGATACAATAAAAAACAGGTTGATTTCTATTTAGCACTGCAACAGGAAAACCGTCTGCCTGATCGACAACTGCCATTGGATTTTTTTTGAGCTCACTAATACTGGTCGTATTATCAGCTAATATTGGTCTAATTGTTTGCATAAACTTCCCACTAAGGACTGGTTAACAGCACTCATAATAGGTCATGTTTTTATTAAAGTCAAAATGGGAGAGCAGAGCGGTAATGCATGAGAAAAAGTACGACGAATCTAATAAATATAAACAATTATTGAAGCACTGCCTATCTCGATTTTTCGCGTAAGCGACTTACTATGTGACGTTATTATTTCAAAACTAACTATCAACAGAAAGATGGCTCAGTCATAAAAATCTAATTGATATTCAATAACTTTAAAGCCAAACTCTTTTTATTGAAATAATTCAGCATCAAATGACCGTTCACGCAACGATGTTAAGTCGTTGATTTGTAATCTTCGAGCATTGCAGATAGTTCCCCCTCCCTTTCTCTATAATTTCTCTACTAAGATATTGAAAAAACACTAAACCGTCTTGCATTATTTATTAAAATGAATATAATGCGAATCATTCTCAGTTGTGTTTTTTGCTTTTGGCTAATATTATTACCTCTTATGACTGATCAACCTAGCTGTCTCGTTGCTAATATTAG
>JABSRS010000357.1 GCA_013214885.1 Gammaproteobacteria bacterium | reverse complement strand
GCAAGCTTTAGCCAGTTTAACAACTATTCCCGCTTCAATTGCCGGTGTCGCCAATAAAACGGGCAAGCTAAAATCTGGATTTATGGCCGATTTTATTATCGCTAAAGGTAATTTATTTGACGACGGTAAAATTGTGTCGGTGTGGACCATGGGTCAAAAGCATCAAATCATTAATCAGCAACACTTAGCATTATCTGGTTCATACCAATTAAACAGTAAATTTAGTGATGCGGTTTTTGACCTGAGCTTAGCATTAGCAGGCAAAACAGCGAAAGTGACGATCAAGCAAGGCGACGACAAAGTTGCGGTGCGAAATATCGAAACCAATGCCGACAGTGTTAGCTTTGTTATTAGCGAAACGATTGATGATAAGCCTCAACCCATTCGTTATCGTTTATGGCAAGACCGAACCAGTGGTAATCTATTAGGACAACAAATAGATCTTAGCCAGCGTCAGGTTGCTATTAATGCCACTCGCGTTGACGATACCGATGACCAATCAGCATCTGAAACAGCCAACCCGATTGAATATATCAGTAAATTAAGTTGGCCTAACCGCGCTTTTGGCCAAGTGTCATTGCCAAAAACCCAAAATATTCATTTTAAAAATGCCACCGTTTGGACCTCAGAACAAAGCGGTGTCCTCGAAAATACCGATGTTATTATCGCCAAAGGAAAGTTCGTCAAAATTGGCAAGAACCTAGCAACACCATCGGGCTACACCGTTGTTGATGCGACTGACAAGCATATTACAGCGGGGATCATTGATGAGCACTCACATATTGCGATCTCTCGTGGCGTCAATGAAGGGACTGAAGCCATTACTGCTGAAGTGAAAATAGGCGATGTGGTTAACCCTGATGATATTCATATTTATCGCTCACTTGCTGGCGGCACAACCACCGCTCAACTACTTCACGGTAGTGCTAACCCAATCGGTGGTCAGGCTCAAATCATTCAATTAAAATGGGGTGATTCAGCCTCTAATATGAAGTTTGCTCAGGCACCAGGTTCGATCAAATTCGCCTTAGGTGAAAACGTCAAACAAAGTAACAGGAGCCGAGATTACCGCAGCCGTTATCCACAAACCCGAATGGGCGTTGAGGCACTCGTTAAAGACGCATTCCAACATTCAATTGAATACCAACAAACACAAGAAAAATGGCAAAAATTGTCGCGTGCTAACAAGAAGAAATATGCTGCCGTTAGAAAAGACTATCGCTTAGATACCCTAAACGAGGTGTTGGATTCAAAGCGTCATGTTCACATTCACTCTTACATTCAATCTGAAATATTAATGTTTTTGCGCCTCGCAGAATCATTTAATTTTAAAGTTGCCACCTTTACTCACATCTTAGAAGGCTACAAGTTAGCCGATGAAATAAAAAAGCACGGTGCGGGCGCCTCAACATTCGCCGATTGGTGGGGTTATAAATTTGAAGTTTATGATGCTATTCCACAAAACGCCTGTTTAATGGCGCAGCGCGGTATATTAACCAGTATCAATTCTGATAGTAATGACTTACAACGTCGCTTAAACCAAGAAGCGGCTAAATCTATTACCTATTGTGGTATGTCTCCTGAAGAGGCGTGGAAAATGGTCACCATTAACCCCGCTAAACAGCTCAAGATAGATCAATTTGTCGGTAGTATTAAAGCAGGAAAACGAGCTGACTTAGTTTTATGGGATCATAATCCATTATCGGTATATGCTCGCGCCGAGCAAACTTGGATTAGTGGTAAAAAGTATTTCGATCTTGAAACTGACATAGCGTTGCGCAGTAGTCAGCGCACTGAAAAAGCCTCATTGATGAACAAATTAATGGCCGACAAATCTGACAAAAAACCTTCTATCGCGCTAAGCGCCAGTGAAAAAATGGCTCAACCATCGTGGCAATGTGAAGACAATCACGATACATGGCAGCAGCACTACAAACAATTAGCGCAAACAAAGGGAGCGCACTAATCATGAAACTTTCAACTAAATTACTGCTTAGCAGTGCCTGCGCACTCGCGATTAATACTATTGCATTTGCCCATGACATGATCCCAGGGACGCCGCAGAAAAATGCTATTTTGATCAAAGGCGCAACCCTCCACACCGTCGCTAATGGCGTCTTGGTCGGTAGTGACATTTTACTCGAAAACGGCAAAATCAGTGCTATCGGCAAGCAACTAAAAGCACCTGAGGCTAGCACCATCATTAATGCGCAAGGGCAGCACGTCTACCCTGGTTTAATCCTGACGGCTAGTCAACTGGGCTTGCGAGAAATTGGCGCAGTACGTGCGACAGTTGATGATCGGGAAGTTGGTGAGGATAATCCACACCTATTAGCCCATGTTGCTTTTAATACCGACTCAGAAATTGTGCCAACGATTCGTGCCAATGGCATCACTCACACTCAGGTGACTCCTGTCGGCCGTCTTATTGCTGGTCAATCATCGTTGGTTAATTTGGATGCTTGGAATGCCGATGACGCGTTAACCAAGAGTGCCATTGGTATTCACGTTAACTGGCCATCCCAGCCAGGTTATTGGGTTGCTAAAAAACAACGCCCAAAAGCGCTGGAAAAGTATCAAGAGCAATTAGCGCGCTTAACTGACTACTTTGAACAAGCACAGCGTTATCACATCGCTTATCAGCATGACAATACGATTGCCAAAGATATCCGCTGGCACGCGATGGTTGATTTATTTAATCAAAATAAAACGCTATTTGTTCACGCCGAAGCGATTAATGAAATTGAACAGGCAATGCGTTTTGCCAAGCAATTTAACCTCAAAATGGTCCTTATTGGTGCCAGCGATGCCTGGATGGTTAAAGAACAACTAGCGGCGAGCAATATCGCGGTTATTTACACCAACGCCTTTGGACTGCCAAGCCGCAGTGATGAAGATATTGATCAGGCATTTAAGACGCCAAGCCAACTAACCAACGCGGGTGTTACTACTGCGATTGGTTATGAAAGTGCATGGGACAGCCGCAGCTTAGCATTTGCCGCAGGTATGGCTGCAAAGTATGGGCTAGGTAAGGAACAAGCGCTTAAAGCAATCACTTTAATCCCAGCTCAAATTCTTGGGGTTGCCGATATTTTAGGGTCATTAGAAGTTGGCAAATCAGCGTCATTGGTGATCAGTCAAGGAGATATCATGGATTATCAAGGGCATAAAGTCATTAATATGTTCATTGACGGCCGCGCGGTTGATTTAAATAATCGCCATCGCCAGTTGTATGAAAAGTATCAGCAGAAAGTAACTGCCAACTAAAACAACTCATCTGGGTAAGCGTCTTTAGCTAGGCGCTTACCTTTATTACATGGTCTAATTTTAAATATCTAACAGGACTGATAGCAACATCACTGACATGTTGACGTAATATAATGCCATGCATTAAGGCGTTATAAAATATTGAAAGCAGGAGCCATTAATTGCTGTTCTTATCGAGTTATCCCTTCAAGTGCCTCCCAATCAGCAAACACCAAAACTTGAGTATTCATTTGCTATCAGTGAGATAATAATGAATTATATAACTCTCAAATTTGACAATTTTGGTAAGAATATAATCCAAATGATATTTCATTGGAAAAGGACTAGTGGATTTAAATCTAATCAAAGGGGTCACCTATTAATCAGCCTCATCAAGCCGATAGCATTATTTCTTAAGTATCTTTATTCGTACAAACTCAAAGAATTTATTCACCGCTCTTAGCCATATAAACGTAAGCGCACAACTAACCAGTTGCGCTTAGCCTGACGTGTAATCGAGCTGCACATTCCACGGCATCAGTGCCGTTAAATCTGATTGT
>JABSRS010000356.1 GCA_013214885.1 Gammaproteobacteria bacterium | reverse complement strand
ACGTTCAATACCCGTACAAATAGCTGTATTACCTTCTAAATCGATTTTAGCCCCCATTCGCTGTAATTCAGGAATGTGCATAAAACGGTTCTCAAAGATATTCTCGGTGACATTGGCACTGCCATTAGCTAGGGCATTTAAGACACAAAACTGTGCTTGCATGTCCGTTGGGAAAGCAGGATGAGGAGCAGTCTTAATGTTAACCGCCTTTGGTTGCTTACCTTGCATATCAATAGCGATCCAGTCATCACCCGTAGTAATGATTGCGCCAGCCTCTTCTAATTTTGCTAACACTGGTTCTAGTGCACTAGGATCCGCTTTGATGCAACGAATATTGCCACGGGTAATGGCTGCAGCAACCAAAAAGGTTCCCGTTTCAATGCGGTCTGGCATCACGGCATAAGTTGAGGCCGCTAGCGATTCGACACCTTCGATACGAATAGTATCAGTGCCTGCGCCGCTAATGTTCGCGCCCATAGAAATCAGGTAATTGGCTAAATCAACAATTTCAGGCTCACGCGCTGCGTTTTCTAATAACGTGACGCCTTGAGCAATGGTCGCTGCCATCATTAGATTTTCGGTCGCGCCGACACTGACGATGTCCATAAAAATGGTGGCACCGGTTAGGCGGCCATCGACCCGGGCTTTAATGTAACCGTGATCAACAGTGATCTCAGCTCCCATCTGCTGCAAACCTTGAATATGAAGGTTGACCGGTCGAGCACCAATAGCACAGCCACCAGGCAGTGATACATCGGCTTGGCCAAAGCGCGCTAACAGTGGACCTAAAACTAGGATCGATGCGCGCATCGTTTTAACTAAATCATAGGGCGCGCAATATTCATTAATTGAATCAGCATTCACTTTAAAAACATTATCATTAAAGTCAACTTTAGCACCGAGGCTAGTAAGTACCTGCCCCGTGGTTTTAATATCATTTAAATGCGGGACATTAGTGATAACGCTATCACCTTTGGCTAAAATTGTAGCCATTAGGATCGGAAGTGCTGCATTTTTTGCACCCGAAATAACTACTTCACCTTCGAGTTTATCGACGGCGCTAATTTTTAATTTTTCCACAAGTAATGCCTTAGCCGATTGGGTTCAAAAGTTGCTCACGTTGCCACTGTGCTGGCGTAAAGGCTTTAATTGAAACTGCATGAACCGCACCAGAGGCAATAACCTCAGCGAGTGGACCATAAACTGTTTGTTGTTTTTTAACGCGAGGCATACCGTCAAACATTTCGGCAACCGCAACAACCTGAAAGTGTCCATTTTCACCCTTGACGTGCAATTCGTTTAACTCGAGTGCTTGGGCTAACAGTGTTTTAATTTCTTCAGGTTCCATAATGTTCTCTTTTTGATAATTTTGAGTTGAGCAGCAGATCTGACATCATACTCAAAATTTAAATTATTGTATCTAAGTTATATAAAGATTTTAATTTTTTTAGTGAATTGGTTGCACCCTCAAAGCTAATTTCTAATTTTTGCTCGCCAGCGCACTCTTTCAGTTCCAATAAAAAAGCGACGCCTGCAGTATCAACTTTCTCGACCGCAGATAAATCAACCACTATATCGATTGAGAACCCTGCCAGTAATTGTTGGATATTGGGGGCGCGGGCTAGTGACAACTGAGTTAACGCGCCTTTGATGACAAGTTTATCTTGTTGTTTAAGACACTCTAACATTATTTAGTTACCTTTAACTCAACCGAGTCTTTAGATTTTCTTTCCACAAAATCTATCACGTAATCAATACCTTTCTTGCGAATTAAGGCATCAAACTCGGCACGCTTGCTCGCAACCATGCTAACACCTTCGGCTGACATGTCATACGCCTTCCAATTGCCACTTTTTTTGCCTTTCTTGAGCTTAAAGGCGATTGAAATTGGTGGTCGATTGGTATCAATAATCTTTACTTTAACTGAAGCGGTACGTTTTTTACTGAAGTCTTTACCTTTACTGTAAATAACTTGCTGTTGGTCATACAGCGTAAAGATGTTGGCATAATTTACCACCAAATAGTCGTAAAAAACCTCAATAAAACGAGCCTTCTGCGCCTTGGTTAGTTTTTTGTAATGCTTACCTAATATCATGCCTAACGCATACTTGGTATTGATGTAGGGCATGAGTTCTTGCTCGATCACTACCTTAAGGTGATTCAGATCGGCCTTGATCAATGCATCATCAGCTCTAAAACGGGCAAAAGTTTTTTCTGCGACGTTATGGATTAGTTGATATGGGTCTTTCATGTCCAACGTTGGCTCTGTTCGAGCGACGCTGGCAACAGAAATCAGTATCGAGGTTGCTGCAATTAGCTTAGTTATCCAGTTCATTATTTATTAATCCTATTATTCTTCGTCACTGTTGCCATATAAGAACTGGCCGATTAAATCTTCCAGTACCATTGCCGAGCGAGTATCTTCAATATGGTCGTCTGCCATCAACACCGTATCTTCGTCTTCATCGACAAAGCCTGGCGTTAAGCCAATAAACTGCTCACCCAACAAACCCGAAGTCAAAATAGCAACTGAACTAGTGCTAGGAAACTGATTAAACTTAGCGGAGATATCCATCGCCACTAATGGGCTAAAATCTGAGTTATCTAAACTAATATCAGCGACTCTGCCTACTACCACACCACCAACTTTAATTGCTGAACGTACTTTTAATCCACCAATGTTATCGAATTTAGCATAGAGACGGTAGCTATCTTCACTACCACCAAGCTGACTATCGGCGACTTTAAGCATTAACATTAAAATGGCGGCAAATCCTAATAACAAAAAACTGCCCACTAATACTTCTATTTTTCTACTAATCATTATGTGTTCCTCACGCTTTCGCGTGATCCCTTAATTAAATCAGACTCTGATGAATATTTGCTTAACTACCAAACATTAAAGCGGTCATTACAAAGTCCAAGCCTAAAATTGCCAAAGACGACTGCACCACTGTTGCGGTCGTTGCCTTACTGATTCCTTCAGATGTTGGTACTGCGTCGTAACCTTTATGCAATGCAATCCAAGTAACCACAATTGCAAATACTAGGCTCTTAATACCACCATTTAATATATCTTCTTTCCACTCGACCGATGACTGCATGATTGACCAAAAAGCCCCAGTATCGACACCTAGCCAGTCGACACCGACTAAGTGACCACCAAGAATACCAACGGCTGAAAAAATAGCCCCCAACAGTGGTAAGCTTATTATTCCCGCCCAGAAACGCGGTGCCACAATTTGATGTAGTGGATCAATCGCCATCATTTCTAACGAGCTAATTTGTTCCGTTGCTTTCATTAAGCCAATTTCTGCGGTTAACGCCGAACCAGCTCGTCCTGCAAATAGCAACGCCGAAACTACCGGTCCCAACTCTCGTAGCAGTGATAAGGCAACCATCTGTCCCAAACTTTGTTCAGCACCATAATCAACCAAAATTGTGTAGCCCTGAAGTGAGATCACCATACCAATAAACAGACCCGACACCATAATGATGGTTAGTGACTGCACACCAACAACATAGAGTTGCTTAATGAGTAAAGGAACCATTTTACGGCCCCGACCAGAAGGCTTTAAAGCACCAAGTAGCATTAAGCCAGCACGACCAGCTCCCGCTAAAAAGTCTAGTCCTTGGCGACCAAGACTAGTAATAGTATTAGTATTAGTTAGCATTATTTAATAATTCCTCTTGATAATCGCCAGCAGGAAAGTGGAAAGGCACTGGTCCATCGGGTGCACCTTCCATAAACTGAACCACTTGCTCTGATTTTTCTTGTTGCAACTGAGCAGGAGTGCCATGGGCAATCACGGTTTTGTTAGCAATAATGTACACATAATCGGCAATGC
>JABSRS010000355.1 GCA_013214885.1 Gammaproteobacteria bacterium | reverse complement strand
TTAATTTTGATGCAGCCTTTTTGTCTGTGGTGGTTTGCACGCAGGTTTGAAAGTTTAAAGCAACCTGATGGCATGCAATTTATTGCTAGAATGAGTAGTTTGGGCGTGGCATTAATATTGTGTTTCGCCACATTAATTTATTTAAGCTCAGGGATTATTATTACGTATCTTATTGATGCTCGTTATCAACAAGCAATAATTTATATTCCTGGATTATTACTATTTTGTATTATTAAACAAATCGCTGAGCTATTTAACTTAGGTTGTTATATCAAGCAAAAAACTTGGAGTGTTTTGTACATAGATTTTACCACAGCAATTGTGGCATTGACTGGATGTTATATACTCAGTGGATATTATCAGGTCTTTGGGGTGATTTGGGGATTAGTCATAGCCCAAATTTTCAGAGCGGTCGCCTTTTACGTAGTCAGCCAAAAAGTGCTGGCATTTCATTATATGTGGAGGCAACTGTTGTGGCTTGCGTTAGCGTGTATAGGACTGGTGACATTCATTACCTTGACTGTGTCGATTTATCTTCAAGTGTTAATCGTTTTTTTTTCGTTATTTGTCTTTGGCTATTTCTTTTATATCAATGGATTCATTGGCGAAAATAAAAAGCTCAGTTATATCATTGCTGCTGTGCGACTTAAACTTAAAGTGTAGATCAAGTCGTGATAGCACGTTTCATTAAGTATATATTTAAACTGGAATTTTTGAGTGTCCAGTTTTCTCTATGAAATTCAAAACAAATAAAATCTAATCCAAGGTTAGAGCATCTGGTACGGGATTTAGGTAAAGCCGATAACAGCCGAATACAGGCTTAAATCGTTGCGCCATGTCATGAGTGAATGAAAGTTCATTACCAATTATGTCCATAATCAAACGTTACCGTTTACACAGTCAGTAAATGCCTCAATACTTGATTTTACTGAGTCCTTGCGCCAAATAAAAGAGGTGACAGAGTGTTGCCATGCATCGGATAGTGGATGCACCTGAAGGCTAGCGGCAAATGGATAATTATCTAATAATGCGAGTGGCACAATACCAACTCCCATCCCAGCGGCTACGCAACTTAGCAGAGTGTGATAGGAATTTATTTCAATGATTTTCAGGATGTCTTTATCTTGTCTGATCCAATCGGTCAGGCGAGTGCGGTAAGCGCAGCTATTACTAAAGGCCATGATCGTGGTGTCACTGTTTAAATCTTGCGGGCATTTAATCGGTGGGTACGCCAAATCAGATACCATCACTAAAGTTTCATTGAAGATTGGTGTTATCACTAATCGATGATTTGTTTTTGGATCGGCGACCAGAGCCATATCTAGTTCACCTGCCAATACTAGTTTGATCAGATCACCAGTGGGCGCAGTTTTTATTTCGAGTTCAACTGCTGGATATTGATGATGAAAATTCATTAAAGGTTCCACTAAGCGGGTTGCAGCAACTGCTTCCATTGCACCAAGCCTTAGTTTTCCCCGTGGGCTGTTATCGATTAACTCATCGAGGGTTTCCTGAGCGAGAGCTAATAGTTGCTTGGCATAGGGGAGTAGTTGCTCGCCAGTTGAGGATATTCTGAGGCGATTGTTTTCTCTGATAAAGAGAGACTTCCCCAATTGTTGCTCAAGTTTTTTTATCCGAGCGGTAACATTCGATGGTACTCGATTAAGCTTAGTTGCTGCGCTGGTGATCCCGCCATTTTCGACCACAGCAATGAATACTTTTAAATCGGATAACTCCATGGTGCCCTCTCGATTCGAATTAAGGTTAATAAGCTTGCTTCATTACTAATGAATGTTTCGTTCATTATTATTCATTCTTAATGAATTTAAAAGTAGTTTATAGTTGCAGCATTACAAAGATGGGATTGAGCAATGAATAACACACAAAAAGGCTATTTATATGCCCTGGCTGCTGCACTTATCTGGTCGGGCTTTATCTTGATATCTCGTCTTGGAGGTATCAGTGAATTAGGATCTTTTGATATTATAGCAATCCGTTACATTACTTGCTCAGCAATTCTTTTACCGATCTGGTGGTTTAAGTTTCGGTTTAACTTATTTAATCCTAAGCTAATTGTCTGCAGTCTTGTTGGCGGATTAGCCTATGCGTTATGCACCTCTCAGGGCTTTCAATTGGTCGCTGCATCCCATGCCGCGATGTTATTACCTGGATTAATGCCATTATTTATCATTGTATTATCGTATTTAATCAATGGTGAACGTCATTCTATCGAAAAATGGTTGGGGATTACCGTGATAACTCTCGGGATCTTAACGTTATTGTGGCCAATGTTAAACAACCCACAAGATTTTTCGCTTGGTCATCTTTATCTGATCGGTGGTGCCTGGTGTTGGGCAGTGTTTTCTGTGTTAATAAAGCGCTGGGGAATAACCCCTTGGCATGCCACTGTTAGTCTAGCGGTGATTACTTGTGTTATATATCTGCCATTCTATGTTGCCTTTTTACCGAAGAATATATCGATGATCCTGTTGCCTGATATAGTAGTCCAAGCTTTTTACCAAGGGTTTATGGCTACTATAGTGCAGATGATATTTTATGTCAGGGCGGTGCAAAGTATTGGGCCATCGTCGATGGGGGCGATGATGGCGGTAGTCCCATTATTATCTGGTGTTTCGGCCATATTCATTTTTAATGAGGTAGCCTCGTTAGCGCTAATCAGTGGCTTGATTTTGGTGAGTATCGGTGCTTGGCTGGCCCAAAAAAAATGGTTAAAAACGTCAAACTCGAACATTAATGCAATATGATCAATCACTGGAGAGCACAATGCCTTACGTAAATATTAAAATTACTGATGAACAAGTCACTGCGCAGCAAAAAGCAGAACTTATCAAGGGGGTGACGCAATTATTAGTCGATGTGTTAGCTAAAAACCCTAGCACCACCGTGGTTGTGATCGATGAGGTCAATACCGACAATTGGGGAGTAGGTGGGCAAGTCGTAACAGATATCAGGCGAGCAATGAACAACAAGCCCAAGCTGGCGAATTAACATAACCTCTGATGAGTTTTTACTACAAATTCAACTAAACGGGCGGGTGATCTTGATGTCTGATATATCTATTGCTAATTTTTCTAGGCGTTACTGCAAATTTTGATTAAACTACTACAAATTAAAGTTAAAAGTGTTCGATTATGGAAAAACATCAAGAATTATTAATCTCCTTAAGAAAAGTGATTAGGGCGATAGATTTGCATTCAAAACAGCTTAGCAAGACGTCGGGTTTAACCAGTCCGCAATTGTTGATTATGTTAGAAATCGATAAGGCATCTGGTGTCAATTCAAGTCAAGTGGCCAAAAATGTTAACTTAAGTGCTGCAACGGTGACCAATATTCTTGATCGATTAGAAAACAAGAACTTAGTGTCTAGAGTGCGAAACACCCAAGATAAACGCAAGGTTAGTCTCTATATCACCGAAGATGGTAAAGCACTGTTACGTAACGCCCCTCAAGCTTTACAAGAACATTTTATTGATAAATTTTCTAACTTGGCCCAGTGGGAGCAATCGCAACTGCTTTCTTCGATGGAACGACTCGCACACATGATG
>JABSRS010000354.1 GCA_013214885.1 Gammaproteobacteria bacterium | reverse complement strand
ATTATTATAGACACATTTTTGACCGATATTTTAAATACAGGTTGTGATGATCAACTTTTTGCTGCTGGTTATCTGCAAGGTCATCTTGATTTGATTTTACAAGGCTGTATTGAAAACCAACATAGTTATGAACAATTCATTGAGCAGATGAAGTCAAGCTTAGCATTGGCCTATGGCAATAACGAACTTGCCCAGCCCGACCGCTTTTTGGTTGAGAGTTGTTGGCAACAATTGTTGTCTAAACTTTAGATTAGCAACTAAGCTAATAGCATCTTAGTGTGAATTTTATTGATAAATGAGGCCGTGATGAATACCAACAACAAACCTTGGATTTTAACCGCTAAATGTCCTAGTCAACTTGGCACCGTTGATGCGGCTACCCGTTATATGGCCAATGCCAAAAACTATATTAATGAAATCCACTCTTTTGATGATAAAGAATCACAGACTTTTTTCATCAGAGTCGAATTTTCACCACAAGACCCAGCATTTGATCAGGACAAGTTACAGCTTGATTTTGGTCAGCATGCCAAAAAATTCGAGATGGAATGGCAATTACGCAGTCCACAGTGTCGACCGAAAGTGGCAATTTTAGTCTCTAAATATGATCATTGTTTAAATGATTTATTGTACCGTCACCGCACCGGGCAACTAGACATTGATATTCCAGTCATTATCTCAAATCACGGTGATTTAAGAGAGCTTGCTCAGTGGCATGGGATAGATTTCCATCATTTACCGATCACTAAAGCAACCAAAGTCGCGCAAGAAGCCGATATTGTTTCATTATTAGCTAAGTATAAGATTGAATTAGTAGTTCTTGCCCGTTATATGCAAATTTTAACCCCAGCGATGTGCCAACACCTCGACGGCTGGGCAATCAATATCCACCACTCTCTATTACCCGGCTTTAAAGGGGCTAAACCTTATCATCAGGCATGGGACAAAGGGGTTAAATTTGTTGGTGCCACTGCGCATTATGTCACTAATGATCTCGATGAAGGGCCAATTATTGCCCAAGGTGTCCATAGTGTTGGTCATGAGCTTTATCCCGCAGATTTAATTGCCAAAGGCCAAGATATTGAGCGAGTGACTCTTTTTAATGCGGTGCGCTACCATGTTGAGATGCGTGTTTTTATCAATGGTAGTCGGACTGTAGTATTCGGGGATTAGTTTTTGGGGATTAGGTTTGGAGATTAGTATGACTCAACAGCATCAACTGTCCTTTGATGGTGCGGTGTCAGATCCCCAGGGTGATTATGGTGATTTACCGATTAAAATTATCCGTCATTATCTAAACACCGAGCAGCAACAAGTCTTAACCGCGCAAATCAATTCGTTCGGGCATCTCTTCAGTCGTCCGTCAATTAAGGTATTCAATCAATACCACCAGATCCCGCGTTCCCAAGCATGGTTTGGCGAGCGTGGTTGTGATTATATGTTCTCTTCTTTATTGATCCGCGCGCAACCGATGCCAAGCTATGTCGTTAAACTGCGGGATAAACTCGATCGAGATTTTGGGGTTAAGTATAATGGGGTATTGGTTAATCGTTATGCTGATGGTAACCAAAATGTTGGCTGGCATAGTGACAATGAAGCAGAGATCATTAAAGAGTCTCCAATAGCGTCAATAAGTCTGGGGGCCAGCCGAGACTTTCTAATCAGGCATAACCAAACCAAGAAAATCACCAAAATTGAATTGTTTTCAGGTGACTTACTGTTGATGTATTCACCGATGCAGCAGCACTGGCAACATTCATTACCTAAAAGGGCTAAGGTAACAACGCCACGAATCAACTTAACATTTAGACAGCTAATCGAACATTTTCACCAATAGCTTTTTGCTAGCTTAAACTAAACGAGCGTGACCTTTTTGGTAATTCGAATTAAGTTGAGCATCGATAGCTGACAACACGGCATGACGAGTAATAACTCCTAGCAAGACATTATTTTCGTCAACGACTGGATAAATTTTTGGTTTATCTCCCATCATTAAGTTGGCAATATCAACAATTGTGTCATTTGGCGAGACAGTTAACACGTCTGTACGCATCTTATCCTCAACAAGTGAATGAGATTCACCCAAATAGGTTGATTGCAGCATACTCGCTAGACAATCTTTCTCAGAGAGAAATGCAATCACTTGTCCATCATCATTAACAACGGGGCCACCAAATTGTTGTTTATTGATAAATAGCTCAACAGCTTGAGCTATCGGCATGTTTTTTTTAAACTTAACCGGTTGGTGATTCATGTGTTCTGAAATTTTTATTGAATTCATAATATAAATCTCCCTTTGATTAATATTAGCTTAGACTCTTTTTGCTAAAAAATCTTTAAAAATCAAAAAATTATTATTTGTCAGTATGTTCAGATATGTTTTGTTCTGAGACCGCTAGGTTAAACTCACGCTCGGCTAGGGCCAAATCCATGGTTGCTTTTAACAGCTTGTATAACCTTATCGCGGCATCAATTTCATTTTTTCTGTTGGTTAAACTTTCAATATTGAGCCCAAGCGGGATATTCAGTGGCATACAGGCTTCGATTATCTGCTCAAGATTAGATCGACACACTTTGATTGATTCTGCAATTGGATTGGTCGACTCTAGAATTCGCCACTGAGTGGCATCAGGAATAGAGATCCCCAACCATTTCATAAAATTGAGGGTTTTTTCACTGCCACAAGGTGTAAAAGTTAAAATTATTCGGCGTGGTGTTAATCCCGTTCTTTTGCATTCACGGGCATAATTAGCGAGCATGTCAATGGTAGCAGCAGGATCGTAGACCGCTTGGGTGATGAAATACTCACAGCCTTGGTGATCTTTGTTAATCAGTCTTAAGTGTTCATTGCCTTTAGTCGCATGACGCTCGGCAATAGCGACTCCACCCAGATAGTAATTGAATCGATGCTGTTTTTGAATCGCATAAGCGTCTTTAAGTGATAATCGTTGTTCGCCCTTGGATGATGGACTGCCCACGAGCACGATGTCTCTGACGCCGTAGAGTTGCCAACTGTTATCTAGCCACCGTGAGAACTCTTCGCCATTACGTTGCGAGACACTCTTGTAGGTAATAATTGGCTTAACCGATTTTTTACCTAATATCTGGGAGTAATGGCAAGGTTCAAATGTTTTTGAAAAAGGAAACGGTCTTTGTTGATCAGTGCGGCTGCTTTCATCTTGAATGTCATAAACAATCAAGCCATCAAAATCGATTTTATCGAGTCTAGCTAGTAATTTATCCGCGATTTGTTCAACCTGCTCTAACGTGGCTGTTTCCCGCGGCGGGGTGGTTCCTATAAAATAGACACCAAATTTTGAATCGGCTGATTTTGCCCGTAGTACTGATTGCATCTATCTTATGACCTTGATTATATAAGTATTAAACATACCACTTATCGGTTCAATTAACAGGCTTGGCGATAAGCATTTTAATGCTTCTTTAGTCTAGCTTAGTTCAAACTGTGGAAATATAGATAATGCTGGTCTATGTTTATTGATGAAAATTATTGAAACAACCCTGTAAAAGGAAAGGCTATGGTTGATCAAATGAGCAGCCTCCTGCCACAGTGATGGTTAATGGTAAGACAGCATAAACAGCCAATATTATTCGCTACCAACCCTTCCTGTGGCACTGCAGCAGAAAATAGATCAGGCAAGTTTTACTAATTCAAACCAAAATCTTTGAGGGCTTAAGTGAGGTAGTGGTACTAGAGTTATCAGTTACATTATTGAGTAATTAACTCTCTTTATCTAAGCCCTGGCATTTGCTGGGGCTTTTTATTGGCTATGTATGAGTAAACTGTTGTAAAAGTGCCATACTAAATTTATGTGTGAATAACTTCTAAGGTGACACTCAT
>JABSRS010000353.1 GCA_013214885.1 Gammaproteobacteria bacterium | reverse complement strand
GGAAGTACCCAGCCAAATGTCGCTATTGTTGTCTTGCATCAGGCTTAAAATTGCCTGATCAGCGAGTCCAGGATCAAGAATAACAAAGCGGTTGTCTTGACGTTTAAATGCACCAAGATCAGTACCAACGATTAACTGCTGTTGTTTAGTGATTAGCAAGGTATGAATAGGAACCACTGGTAACCCTTGCTCAAGCCCAGAATGGGTGACTTCAGTACGGTTTTTTACTTGGAATAAGCCTTTATCTGTGGCAACCCACAAGGAGAGGTCAAGGGTCTGAACAATTTTGTAAACTCGTAAATCAGCAATGACCGTGGTATCTATCTGAGTGTCAAGATCACGATAAACTAAGCCATGCTCTTCCAACCCTAGCCACAGACCGCCATCTTGATCATACATCGCATGATTCACCAATGCCTGCGCTGGTAATTGAGGACGCCAACTATTATCAAGACGCTCAGACACTCCACCACGAGCTCCGGCAACCAACAAATGACCATCACCAGAGGTGGTTAAGCTTTTAATCGCAGAATCGGGTAAACCAGTTACCGAGCCGCGGGTAAAGACTTTAAATTCTCGGCCATTAAAGCGCGCCAGCCCTTCCCACGTTCCCAGCCACAGATAACCATCTTGCGATTGCGCCAACGCATTAATTCCGTTGTGTGGCAAACCATCACGGGTATCCCAAGTCTGTGAAAAATATTCATCCAACGGTAACGATGAATACTGTGATGCCAATACTTGAGGCGCCATAGACCACAACAAAATGCACCCTAATAAAAGGTACAATTTAATCCGAACAATTAATGAATTCAAGATCCAATCCCTTATACAAAACACTCCATATAACGAAAAATAAATATACAACAAAAGCACTATAAAATGTAGTAATACCACAAAAATTTATGAACCAACAACAATGACGAAATCGTGGTTTAGGGCAATGTACCTAAAATCGGCGAGAGCCTGTTTAATCTAATTAAACTAGTCACGAAACCATCTAAACATTAGTCAGTAAGTTCCTTTAATTTAAGTAATAGCCAATTAGTATCTAAAAATTTTTACTATCGTGTTCACTCTACCGTTGTTAGGGCGTGATCAAGACTATGCGCAGTTTAATGACATAAATGTGACATTAAGGAGATTACTATTAGGCATAAATTAATATAAAGCCAAAGGTTAGTACACGTGAATAGTTTGTCCATAAAATATGATAGGAAGATACCTTATTTCTATTTTTTGCTCCTGTTTTTAACTATTAGTGCATTAGGCCTTATTGGTTATGGTCGTGACCTCTCATACTACACTTCGTCTCAAGGTGCTGATTTTTATGGTTAAATGAATTGCTAACTCCCCTGGGAGGGTTTGGTTTAATCTGACGATATTGGGAGATATGCTGGTGTTATTGCCAGCACTATCTTTATTACTCTTGTGCAATGTCCGAGCGTGGGCGGCGTTGTTTGGCGCCATTCCAGTCTCTGTTACATTGAGCCATTTGGCCAAGACAGTATTCGAGATGCCACGTCCTCAAGCTATAATAGCGCCGCAAGATATATCGTTAATCGGTGACACCCTTATGGGGCATACCAGTTTTCCATCTGGACACACTGTCACTATTTTTTCAGCAATGGTTGCGGTGGTTTGCGTGCAATTACGCGACAAAAACTCACTCACTGTTATCGGTGGTGCACATTATTACTAACAATTGATGTGGTTATTGCATTGTCGAGAGTTGCCGTAGCAGCACACTGCCCTGCTGACCTATTATTCGGTGCGATCATTGGCGAAACAGCACGCTCACATAATTTTAGTCTTTATGATTACTCCAGGCAAACGAATCCCTTACTTGAGCAACGCGACCTGCTAATTTTCAACCAGACAACGTCTTGTACCACTTACACCACAGCATCGGTGGCCTGTATGTTGTCGCATGACATTGATACTACCGACAATGAACCTCTACCTAACTATTTTTAAGCAGGATCGGAGCCGATGTAATTTGGCGGACCAATAATTGGGGAGAGCCGCCACTGGCCGTGGATGAGTATAAAAAAGGGACTGAATTGGCGTCTAAGTGTCAGGGTAATGGCTGCCGATTCGATGAGATCTTATTGACAGGCCTGGTCGAGCGAATTACATCATCAAATAAAGATAAATTTTTTGTAGTGCTGCATACCAAGGGCAGCCACGACCCAAGTTATTATGCTAAATACCCGAGTCAGTTTGAAAAATTCACCCCAGTGTGTCGCTCAGAGCAGCTTAGTGACTGTACACAGCAAGCCCTGATTAATGCTTATGATAATACAATTTTATACACCGACTACTTTATAAATGAGGCAATTAGTCGACTAGATAAGCTAAAAAACATCCCGAGCATGTTGGTGTATGTATCAGACCATGGTGAATCCTTGGGTGAAAGTGGCTTGTACCTCACGGCACACCCTATACATTTGCGCCGAAATATCAAAAAGAGATTCCGTTTCTTATTTGGCGCTCTGATGCAATGAAAGCTCGCGAGCAGATCACAAAATCAGCTATTAATCAGCACGGGGAATTTTCTCACTCGAATATTTTTCACACCATCATCGGGGCGTATAAGACCAATTTTACAAGTTATAACGAGCAACTTGATGTGTTGGCACCATAACTTTATTATCAGTATGACTGGCTATATTTACCTATTGAGATTGGTTGCAATACCGATTTGATTAAGCTTCTGATCTCGATTTCGTTGTTCTTGCTGCGATATATACTGATAAAACATATAAGCCTAAACAACTAATCTTAAATAGACTACAATGTGCCAAAATGTTAACGATGGCTCAATGAGTCAGATGTACCTGAGTGAAAAAGTTGTATGATGACCTCCCTATCCATAAAGCAAAAATTATCCTCCCTGATTATTTTAGTAGTACTAGCCACAGCCCTGCTCATTGGTGCCTACAGCCAACATACCGCAAAATCAATTATCAAGCAGCGAGTGCTCAATACCGAACTGCCAAGCATTGTTAAGCAGATAAACTTAACAATTGATAAACAAATTAGTGTGATGTTGTCTTTGGCCAAAGAAATTGCCAGTGATGAATACATATTAGCGTGGAATACCAATAAAACAGCACAAGGTGAGGCATTATTAGTTAAAAAACTCGCCCGTATTGCTAACGAAAATCAATTTAGTAATGCTTCATTTGCTAACCAACAAACTGCAAATTATTGGAATCAAACTGGCTTTTTACGTCAGCTCAAGAATGACAATGTAGATAGTTGGTTTTATCGTTACATCAACGGCTCAAATACCACGATGTCGAGTCTTTATGTCTATCCTGATAGCAATAATGTTGATTTATTTGTTAACTATAAGCAACCATCGGGGATTGGTTTAAGTGGAATATCGCGCTCATTTAATGATGTTGCTGCTATGCTCGATGATTTTAAGCTTGAAAACACAGGCTTTGTATTTTTAACTGACAAACATGGCAAGGTACAATTACACCGCGAGCGTGGTTTAGTTAACGTGGCTTCGTTGTCGTCTCTGTACGGACCAACGGTAGCACAACAGCTAATACATACCTCTGACTTTAACCTCTCGACCCCCACTATTGACGGACAAAGATATATCGTTGCCTCGAGCTATATTCCAAGCATGGGCTGGTATGTTGTGGCTCAGGTTCCGTACGACGAAATATTTGCACTACTTGATAAAGCCAGTATTAAAATAGTAATTGCTGTAATTCTCGTTAGCCTGTTAGCGATGGTGCTTGCATTGTTTATTGGCTCAAGTGTGAGTAAACCAATAGAAAAATTATCACAACTTTTTACTAAACTGGGGCAAGGTGAGGCAGATCTTAACTATCGTATCCCCGAATTAGGCCA
>JABSRS010000352.1 GCA_013214885.1 Gammaproteobacteria bacterium | reverse complement strand
ATTTGAGCTAGCTGATGGTGGCACCTTATTTTTAGATGAAATAGGTGAGCTACCTTTATCAATTCAAGCGAAGCTATTACGGGCCATTCAAAATGGTGATATTCAACGTGTTGGTAGTGACAAACATGTTCAGGTTAATGTGCGCCTAGTTGCCGCCACCAATCGAGATCTGCAAGTTGAAGTGCAACAAGGAAAATTTAGGGAAGATCTATATCATCGGTTAAGCGTGTATCCGGTTAATGTACCGCCTTTACGTGAAAGGAGCGGTGATATAGAACTATTGGTTGGCTACTTTATTGAAAATAATCGAACTAAACTCGGCTTGCAAAGCGTTAGACTTGATCCAAGGCTGATGCCGATATTATTGAAATACTCTTGGCCGGGTAATGTCAGGGAGCTAGAGCATATCATTAGTCGAGCAATGCTTAGGGCTGGCACTAGATCTGGACGAATTACGACTTTAATGCCAAGTGATATTGATAGCATTAGCGATGAAATACAGCTATTTCCTAATGTAAGCAACAATGGGGTCTCGGCAGAGGTCACCGAAATAACAAAAGATTTTTCAGAAATGGTAGATGATTATAAACGTAATCTGATAATGAGTGCGTTTAAGCTCAGTCAAAATAATTGGAATAAAACAGCACAATTACTCAATGTTGATAAAAGTAATATTCACCGCTTAGGCAAACGTTTAGGTCTTAAATAACAGTTGTTTTCATTGTTGTAAACGTCGAAAAAAACCATTAATAAGTTTGACACTCAGTGAGATGATGCGGCGTTATTTCAGTCCCATGGCATAAAATAAGCCGCCTCTGGATATTTGCGCATCATAACCCCTAGTATCAGCTGATCTCTAGTTATTTAGCTCTGAACTTAGTTGCGTTCACTCATATTTTCCTGGGCGATCGCCGAGTCTTTATCAGCATAAAAATCAACCCTGAATGTGGTCTCATCGCTAAGAAACTCGACTTTATGCCAGTATTGAGGAGGGGAAATCGCCGTATTGTCGCTCATGATAATAATTTCTTGCTCGACATCACCTCTGCGATCAGAAAAACCATAGAACTTGAGGCTACCTGATAAGACGCAGATTTCCCCATATACACCGGCGCGGGTATTGTGGCGATGAAGAAACATTTTAGGAACATTGCTCCGATCAAAAACAGCACTCGATTTGTAGTTAATATAATTTTCTGGAATTTTTGACATTAGTAAGTCTCTCTTAGCTAAAAATTTAAATTAAACAACGCAACTCTCGTTGATACCTTTTTGCGCCACCATTCTCGCGACGAAGGCCACTTTAATAACCCCAGCCAATACCATAATTAGAATGTGGGCAGTTATTTGAGCGGGTAATTGAAAATACTCCGAATAAGGATAGGCGATTAAGATTGATCCCAAAAAAACTACCGCCGCCAGACCGAGGGCCAGATTGGCGTACTTTATTAGGCGAATATAAACGTGTTTAGGATAATTATTCATTATGCATCCGCCATTGCTTTGTTGTTATCAGATATTCCCATGCGCCGATGAACTATCGGACTGGTGGTAGTATAAAGAGTGCTAATTCGTTTATTCGGTGCAAGCTGTCCGGCGATAGCAAAAGCTGCTAGCGCAGCCTCATGAAAACCACTTAAAATAAGTTTTCTCTTACCTGGGTAATAATTCACATCACCTACAGCGTAAATTCCGGCAACCGAACTTTGATATTTCTCAGTATCGACACAGACTTGATGATGCTGCATTTTTAGACCCCAACTGGCTATCGGACCTGGTTTGGGGGATAAGCCGAAACAAACGACTAGCTGCTCTAATTCAACATGACGGTTCACGCCATCTTTTGAACTGACAATTAGAGATGTTAATCGTCCCTGCTGCTGTTTGAAATCAGTAATTTGACCGCACAAAAATTGCATTTCGAGTTGGTCACATAACGAAAATATTTTTTCAATATTACTCTGGCTCGCCCTAAAATTAAGGCTCCTGTGAATAAGTAACACGCTACTGGCGACTTTCTGTAACGACAATGCCCAGTCCACTGCCGAATCACCGCCACCAACGATTACCACTGATTGATCCCTGAATTTTTCGATGTCGGGGATTCGATAATGCAGCTGGTTGTTTTCAAATTGCTCAATATCGGGTACCTTAAGTCTTACTGGTTCAAAAGAACCACTGCCACCAGCAATAACCACTGCCTTGCAATGCAGCTTCAGGTTTTGGTCTGTGTTGATAATGAAGCTTTGCTTTGCGACCTTAGTAATACTTTCGACTCGCTGCCCTAATAGATAAACAGGCTCAAAGGGGGCCGCTTGACGCTCTAAACTTTGGATAATTTCGCGGGCGCTGGCACTGGGTATTGCAGGAATGTCATAAATTGGTTTATCGGGATATAGCTCGCTACACTGGCCTCCTATTTGTTCGAGGCTATCAATTACAACCGCCTTAAGCCCTTGCAGTCCTAACTCAAATACTTGAAACAGACCGACTGGGCCGGCGCCAATAATCACTACATCAGTTTGCATCGCTTGCATAATAAATCTCCCCTATAAGATACAGTGAAATATACGCCCTCATAACATACATGTCAAATGCATGTTATGGGTTGTAATTAACTAAATAATAAATATGTTAAGTACCAAATAGTTGTAGTTGGTTAATTAAATAAGAAATTGGCTTTAAATAATTCTAAAGCCTGAGCCTGGTGATTATTAAGATGGTGAGAGTTGTCGACTGAATAAGGTATTCAGTTTAACTAGCGCGTGCAGTGACAGGGTGCTGGTTGCTTTAGGTTTAGTCAGTTGGCTAGTCAAAGCAACAGCGGTTGTCCGATATCGGCTTATTTTAGATCTAAGATCTGAATCAGTGGCTGGCGATTATCCTTAACTAGGTCCGCTAGGCTATATTTTCTCAGACTAGCGACAAAAGCATTACCAGCTTCTAACAATATTCCGTTGAGTTTGCAAACTGGAGATATCCGACAGGCGGGAGTTTGACAATTAATAATGAGCATTGATTTTTCAAGTAGTATCACCATATCTGCAATATTAATCTGCTCAGGAGGGCGAGCTAAAGAGAAACCACCGCCTTTACCGCGTTTGGTTTCTATAATCCCTTCTTTGCCCAGCTGGTGGACTATTTTATTGATATGATTTCTGGACAAATCATAGACCTTACTGATTTCGTCAATACTGGCTCTTTGGCCAGGTGGTAACAAGGCCAAATAGGTTAACAGCCTCAGGCCATAATCGGTATAGCGGTTTAATTGCATTGTAACTCATTATCTATTGTCACTCTTAACCGACATATTATTTGCATCTTCACGTTGTTGCAACCCTGACGATCAATTATTGGTCATGGGGATAGAATTAAAGTCACTCAATCCAAACTACAGGTGTTAGTTTTGATTAAAGGTTTTTCACCAATATCGTTTATTTTAAAGAGCCCAATTAGTCATGATAAACGGATTTTTTGCGTTGAGCTTGAGCGATTATGCATCATTTTATAGCACAACTTCGGAATTAGGTTCAAATTCCTATCTCTGTGCCTTAAAACGAAAAACACCCAGCAAACTTATGGTACTGAGTGTATATCGCAAAAAGTTAGATTATTTTTTGAGGTTAAGAATTTTTTAACCAAATATCGGCATTGGTTGGCGCTTTGTTTTTGCGCTTTTTCTTACCACTGCCTTCAGGCTTTGCCATCGGTTTATCTGCGGCTAAAAAAGAATCACTGATAACTTCATCGACTTCAAAACCCACAACTTGCTCACGTTCAAGCCTGATCTTGTTCTTCTTTTCGATGATTTTAAAATGATGATAATCTTCATGATCAATAAGCGATAATGCTAAGCCCACTTCACCGGCTCGACCGCTGC
>JABSRS010000351.1 GCA_013214885.1 Gammaproteobacteria bacterium | reverse complement strand
CCTCATCGCAGTGCTTTGGTTTTGGAGAAATACACAAAATCGGGTCTGATCGAAAGTGATGAAAGAATGTTAAAGACTATTGCTGGTTCGTGGCATCAAGCTAAAGAGCTGAAAAAAGCTGTTAAGTTTTATGGCATGGCTGCAGCGGTTGAGAATAATGGCAATCTATATTACAAGCAAGGACAGTTATCGTTCGAGCTTGAGAATTATAAAGCTGCAATTAAATCTCTTAATAAAGCATTAGCAACTGATAACTTTACAAAGCGTGACAATGCAATAATGACTATTGCACAATCACACTTTTACAGTGATCGCTTTAAATCTGCTTATAGCATGATGAAAAAAGCAGCTGCTGGTAAAAACAAAAGTGTTGTTAAAAATGCAAAACTTTGGTTAAAGCATATTAAAGAATCAGCCAAGACTCGTAAGATTGCTTATAAATAAGTAATTAATCAAGTCTGATCAAAAGCCCCGTTTACTCGGGGCTTTTTTATGTCTGTCGTTGTATACTTGTTGCAGATCTTATCGACAAAAATAATGAGAGCGGATATGAGAAAAACCCTAGTTGCAGCGGCGTTGCTAACACTACCATTAGTGGGGTGTGATACGAGTTACCAGTTAGCTCAGAAAGTTAAAAGCCAACAAATGTCAAATAAGTCGCAAGACGAAAACCAAAACCTGTCAACCTTAATGGATCAGTTGTTTGAGCAGCAGCTAATTATGTCGCCAATCAGCAGAATATTTGTCGGAGACTTTAGTGCTAATGGTCAATTTGTTGATGATCTTACCGACGATTATTTAAAGCGACGACACAATCTAAATATTAAATTTCAAGCGCTTGCTAACAGTATTGATCGTGATAAATTGTCTCAGCAACGACAAATAAGTTACGATATTTTACAGCGAGATCTTACGATGGCATTACTTGGGGAAACCTTTCCTGAGCATTTAATGCCGTTTACCCAGTTTTCATCATTAATGAGTTCGATGGCGCAGCTTGGGTCAGGTCAAAGTGCTCAGCCCTTTAAAACCGCGGCCAATTATGAAGAGTTTGCGTTAAGGCTAGAAGGTTATGCTAAATGGTTTAACACCGTTAAGTTACGACTAAATCAAGGCATCGAAAATAATGTCGTGTTGCCTCGGGTATTAACCCTAAGACTGCTACCGCAATTAAAGGCGCAAATGGTTGATAAAGTTGAGGATAGTATTTTTTATCAGCCATTAAATAATTTTCCTTCGTCAATTACAGCGGAACAACAAACCCAAATAATCACCCGATACACTGATTTACTGAACAATGTAATACTGCCTAAATATCACGATTTATATACTTTTATTGATACCGAGTATCTACCGCATACCCGAGGTACAGCGGGTTACTCTAGCTTACCTAATGGGGCTGCTTGGTATCAATTTAAAGCGAACGGTCACACGACGACCCAAATGCCTGTCGAGAAAATTCATCAAATTGGTTTAGTTGAAGTAAAAAGAATCTTGTCCGAAATGGATCTGGTCCGTCAGAACGTCAAATTTGACGGCGATCTTAAGGCCTTCTTTAACCATCTTAGCAGTGATCCTAAGTATTTCTTTGATGACAAACAGCAGCTCGTTGATGGCTACATGGCATTGAAAACACAAATAGACCAAGTGTTGCCAAATTATTTTGACCTAACACCTAAAGCACCCTATATCGTTAAACCCGTTGAGAGCTTTCGCGAAAAAAGTGCAGCAGGGGCTTCATATAACTCAGGCAGCCCTGATGGCAGTCGACCCGGCGTTTTTTATATCAACACCTATAATTTAAAAGCGCAGCCAAAGTGGGGCATGATGACCTTATCGCTTCACGAAGCTGCTCCTGGCCATCATTTTCAAATTTCGATTAAACAGGAATTAACAGGGTTGCCTAAAGCGCAACGCTTTGGGGGTTACACGGCGTTCGCAGAAGGCTGGGCACTTTACAGCGAATATCTTGGGATTGAAATGGGATTATTTGAAGACCCATATCAACTCTTTGGTAAGCTCGCGGACGAAATGTTAAGAGCGATGCGGTTGGTCGTGGACACTGGATTACATGCTAAGGGTTGGAGTCGTGAGCAGGCTATTGAGTATATGCTTGATAATTCAACCATGGCAAAGTCAGATGTCGAAGCCGAGGTGGAGCGCTATATGGCTCTACCTGGTCAGGCACTTTCTTATAAAATAGGCCAATTAAAGATTATAGAGCTACGCCAACTCGCTCAGCAGAAACTTGGCGAACGTTTTGATATTAAGGCATTCCATAATCAAGTGTTGCTTGATGGCTCGTTACCTTTGGCGATTCTTGAGCAAAAGATTAACCATTGGATTACTAGTCAGCTATAAGCTTATCTCAACAGGTGCAGCGTTATGTTTGGTTAAACATTGCCTGCACCGTTGGCGAAATGGCGTTTCATCAAGTAATTCTCGCGCAATCTCACACTCACAATCACTACACAGTCCATAATTGCCAGTTTGTAAATTACTAAAGCTAGCATCAATTTGAACTAATTCATTTAACTCATCACAATAGCGCGATCCTGCAACTTCGAGATGACTAATTAATTTTGAGATTAATAATTGTTCGTTCATGGCCAAAATATCTAAAAGCTCATCGTTATGGTTGACCACTGCCTTAGTATTTATGTGCTCGGTTAACTGGTGAAACTTATGCGCTAATGCACTAGATACACTGGTGTTAGCTATTTTACCTTTGCTGTTCATCATACCTTCCTTTGCTTTCGATTACACCGTTATTAAACTAGCATGGTATAAAAATAGCGTGGTTGCTATGACTTTTGTCATGATGATACCGCTAACTATATTTAACTTATCTAAAGTTGATGTAACGCAAATAACGATTGATATGTTACGATCCTGACTCTTTAGTTGTGTTGTATTTTTAGTTATGAGAATTGTTTTAGCTCCCTTAGAAGGGGTGATTGATCACTTGGTTAGAGAATTGCTAACCGATTTTGGTGGGATCGATCTTTGTATTACTGAGTTTTTACGGGTAACCCACTCGCTACAGCCTGAAAGGGTGTTTTACCGCTTATGTCCAGAATTAAATCAAGGTGGTAAAACTAAGTCGGGTACACCAGTTCGGATGCAATTACTGGGTCAATCTCCCCAGTTCTTGAGTGAAAATGCCAATCGAGCGATCGAACTTGGCAGTCATGGCATTGATTTAAACTTAGGATGTCCGAGTAAAATTGTTAATACCAATAAAGGTGGCGCAATTTTACTCAAAGATCCCGCATTAATTTATCAAATTGTACGTCAGATGCGCAGCGCTATTCCCAAAGATCAGATTTTATCGGTAAAAATAAGATTAGGCTGGGATGACCCTACCGCTGTTGATGAAATTGCCGATGCAATTGAGCAAGGTGGTGCTAATGAGCTAACCATTCATGCGCGAACGAAAACAGATGGTTATAAGGCTGACGCGATTAAATGGCATATGATCGAACAAGTTAGTCAACGCCTCAAGATCAAGGTTATTGCTAATGGCGAAATTTGGCAACGAGATGATGCTCGCCAATGCCGAATTAAAAGTGGTTGTGACGATTTAATGATTGGACGCGGTACTTTAGCGATGCCAAACCTCGCCAGTGTTATTAAAGATAACGAGGCACCATTGCCCTATAGTGATCTGTTACAGCTATTAATTAAATACTCCGATTATGAAATAGCGGGTGATAAGGGAGAGTATTACTCAAATCGAATCAAACAATGGATGGTATATTTAAAAGTTCAGTATCCACAAATCAGAGAATTGTTTCGAGAGTTAAGGGTCTTTAATAGTCCACAGCCTATTGTTGATATTTTAAATCGGGAAGCACAAATATACGGATAAGACATGGCACAACGGCGCAAAAAATCAAAGTGGTT
>JABSRS010000350.1 GCA_013214885.1 Gammaproteobacteria bacterium | reverse complement strand
TTGGCATGGGATAAATTAAACTCAAGATTAACATCTTGGTTTTTGACAAACGGTTTGCCATTAAAGCCTTTACCAAATAGCCAATCACTTGGGGCAATATCAGCATAATGTGCCAGCACGCACCGGACAAAAATGCGGGTGATTAAGGCGCTGTGCTGATCTTTTTCTCGCAGATAACGCTTAACTCTAGTGAGCTCATCGCTAGTGATTAATGATTGATATTGCGCTAATAACTCGGTGTCATTAATTTTACTTGGCTCAATCAGCCAAATATCAATATGTTGATTAGATAAAGAGAGTAATGACAAGATATTGGCTACAGTTGGCTAAAGAATAATGATCTTATCACGGTTGCGCAGTTCAATGGAAATAGGGATTAAGATTGATTAAAACGATTGCCTAACCTTGATAATTAACTGCATGTTATCAATGTTTTCACTACTGTTAAGGGGGAAGGCGAGGTCGACGTGAACCACATGATTGGCATCGGCGCGTGTCGGGGTTAGGCGTAAACCGATGCCGATATTACTTAGCCATTGATGAGCATTGTATTGATTAAAAGTCGGGTGATGCTCATTATGCCATGCGCGACCAATATCAAAATAAGCGGCAGCACCAACGCGGACTAAATTAAACCAATATTGGTCAGTATAATAGCGCTGTTCGATTGATAGTAGCGCAGTTTGTTGCGCTTCTAAATGGCGCAGTGGATAACCACGAAGTCCAGTGTCACCCCCTAAGAAGAGCTGCTTGTCTTTGGTTAAATTTTTCGAATAATTTAGGGTTAAAGATGTAAAGAATACCCACTTATCATCATAAAAATTATAATAATTGGTGGTTAGTTTAAATAATAAATCCTCAATCTTACCCGCTTTGGTTTGCCACAGCGTCCTAAACGAACCTTGAAAATCGATCAGTTGTTGATCCATTTTTATCGCATTCTTGTAATAGCTTTTAATCACGATTGCACTGTGATCTCGACTAAGTGAGCGATCACTATAGCCAATTGAAGCCTTAATATGACGACCGAGGTTAATATCTTCCGTGCGCCGCATCGAATGATAATTTTCTAGTTTGCTAAATCGATCTTCTAACAACTCAATGCCCAGCCAAGGATAAAATAAGGTGCGGTTTACTGGCAGAGTGTCCATAAGATGATGAAGCTGGGTCGTTTCAAACTGATCTTTTGTGTAGGTTAGGCCATAGCGCCACCGAATACTCTGTTTGTTAATATAACCTTCAGATAGTCCCCAAAAGACATTCGCTTGTTGTAATTTGTGATTAAACTCACTGCTTAATATGGTTTGGTGATAAATCGGGTCAAGGCGCTTTTCATTATTAAAATCAAAGCCATAACTGTGAGTACTACCCAATGAATAAAAGGGCAATTGCAAGCTAATAAATTGGCGATAACCATCGCTGTTATCGCTTAACTCAATTTCTGCTTTGCGCTTGGTGCCAAGAATATTCGGGTCGCGATAGCCAAAAAACAAATCGGTGGTGTTATCTTCTTTACTGCGCGCTAATGTCAGATGCTTGCCAGTGCCTAAAAAGTTAGAGTCACTGATAGCAACGCGCTGCTTAGATTTACCACCAGTGCGAGAGAAATTTAACGAAGGCGTGAGCGACCATAGATCACGAGTTGTCACTTCGACGTCCATTTGATTACCACACAGGCGTAGCGGCCTGATCCGCGCGTCATAAATGTATTTGCTGCCACGAAGATGGCGCTCAGATCCCTGTTGATTAACTAGTTGATACGGATCGCCCTCGGTAAAGTGCAAAATATCCCGCACCACCTGCTCTTTGGTGACAATATGAATTGAGTTAAGCCAGCTAAATAAACTATTTTGCTCGTCAGGATTGTTCGGGTCAAAAACATTGTAGCGATTGACGCGAATAGAGCGGATCACAATGTCTTCATTTAAGCGGCGCATTGGCAGTTCATCGACTTCATCGGCCAATGTTAAATCGAAAGCTGTAGCTTGCTGATTACTGCTTTGCCAGTGGCATTGCTGCTGTTCTTGAGCAAACGAAAACCTAGAAGCTAACAATAGGATGATAACGCTAATCAGCTGATTCTTCGTTGGCAATAGATTGTTAGACAAGTAATTCTTAATAATACGCTCCTTGCCAATTATAGTTTTCCCTGTAAAAATAATGGGTAATAGATACGAATTAGTCAAGCTAGATGGTAGGATAATGTCATATTTTTAGCGAAGAGTCCGATCGATGTTGCAACATAAAGTTATTCCTGTCACTGCATTTGCCCAAAACTGTACCGTTGTGTGGTGTGATCACACTAAAAAAGCGGCGGTAATTGATCCCGGTGGCGATATTGAGTTGATAGTCGACTTTGTTAAACAGCAACAAATCACGATTGAAAAAATATTACTAACCCATGCCCATATCGACCATGCTGGTGGTACGGCGCAATTGGCCAAGCAACTTAATTTAACCATTGAGGGCCCGCACAAAGACGACTTATTTTGGATCGAAGCGCTAGATCAGCAAGCACAAATGTTTGGTTTTGCTACGGTTGAAAGCTTTAACCCAAATCGCTGGTTAGTTGATGGCGATGTGATTGAGATTGGCAATGAAACGTTGGATGTGTTGTACACTCCAGGTCATACTCCTGGTCATGTGGTCTTTCACTCAAAGGCAACCAATATGGCGTGGGTTGGTGATGTGTTATTTGCTGGCTCGATTGGCCGTACTGATTTCCCCCAGGGTCATCATCAAACCCTCATTGACTCGATATGTCAAAAATTGTGGCCGCTAGGTAATCAAGTCGAGTTTATTTGTGGTCACGGTCCCAATTCAACCTTTGGGCAAGAGCGGGCCAGTAACCCACTCGTTGGTGATGCTGTTACTGGTTTATCATCATAATTAGACTGGCAACACTGGGGTAGGTTTGCCGTCCTCGTCGACGGCAACAAAACTAAAGGTGCCAGTGATTGCTTTTTCACGATGATCGTTATACATATCTTCCACGTAAATATTCACTTCAACTTTTAAACTGGTGCGTCCAACATGTACCACTTGACCCACTAGTTCGACCAAACTACCACCTGGGATCGGGTGTTTAAAATCAATTCGGTCTGATGATACTGTCACCAAACGCTTGCGACAAAAACGCGTAGCGGCAATAAATGCTGCCTCGTCCATCCACGATAGAGCCTGACCACCAAATAACGTGTCGTGATGATTAGTATTAAAAGGAAAAATGGCTTTGGTTATCCGCGCTTGGGAATTTTCTAAACGCGCTAGTATTGCTGGGTCTTTTATCATGGTGTTGGATTCAAATAACTCGAAAGGGCGCATTATCCTCGCTCAATGGCTAAAAGCAAGTTCGGCGTAATCATAATCGGGTTATTGTCACAAAAGCTGTCAGCTTGGCGTTACAGTTGATTTTACTCAACTTCAGTTGAAGATCACCACTTAATAGGCAGCTATGTTATTATTGCCAAAAATCAATAAAGAGGACGTCTTGTGCCATTATCTACCCTTACTCCGCAACCAGTATGGAACTGGTTTTCTACGCTTTGTAGTATTCCGCACCCATCAAAACATGAAGAAGCGATTGCGCTATACATTGTTGATTGGGCTAAGTCTAAATCGTTAGACGTTTGCCGTGACACCGTTGGTAATATTATTATCAAAAAACCAGCGACTCCTGGTTATGAAAACCGCAAAGGCGTGATCATGCAAGCGCACTTAGATATGGTGCCGCAAAAAAATAATGATACCGATCATGATTTTTTAACCGATCCAATTTTACCGTATATCGATGGCGAGTGGGTAACGGCTAAAGGGAGGACGCTGGTTGGTGATATTGGCATTGGTTTATGTGGAACGTTAGAAGTGTTAGGCGATGACAGCTTTGAAGAGGGTCCTTTAGATGCGCTATTTACGGTTGATG
>JABSRS010000349.1 GCA_013214885.1 Gammaproteobacteria bacterium | reverse complement strand
CTCGAAAAAGTAATCACCGTCGCGTGCTGTATCAGGTTCGTTATTAGCGCTCATTACCGCTAATAATGCTTGATCGGTGTGAATGCGTGCGCTGTAAGTCATACGAACGCTTGGTGTATCTTGAATAGGGATCCAGCTTCGTGCATGAATTGCTTGGTTTTGGCTAAACATGTAAGGCTGTTTCTTGCCCGCTGTTTGCGCTGGCGTTAACCATTGTAAACCAGATGCTTTATCAGTTGATTGGTAATAAACACGGATTGTTTGTGCTTGAAAACCAGCATTAATCGTTAGCTTTGAGCCCATGACATCGTCGCGTTTAGCCAAGATGTAAGGTGCTTTTACCCATGTTCCTTGTGCTGATTTGGCGAGGATTTTATCGATGATTAAATCACGAGTATCTAAAATGACTGTAGTTGCAGTTTTATCAGACCATTGCAGGGTTAAATCGGCAAAACCGATTAATGCTTTTTGCTCAAACTTAACGTCTAAATCTAAGTAGAGGTGACTGACTTTAACTTGATCATAATTGGCGTAGGTTAATTTGTCTTTCACCTCAGCCATCGCTTGGGTTGCTATCACTAGGCATAGTGTTAGCGTTATTTTTATTAACAACCGCATCTTGTTTATCCATTTTATAAAAAGGTCTAATTTTAATCATTAGTGGCAGATATTCAACACAATTATAATGTGATTAGAAAATCAGATGTTACAATGATCTTAATTCAAGGGAATATAAAGGCCAAAGCATGAAAAAAGTTGAAGCAATCATTAAACCATTTAAACTTGACGATGTTCGTGAGGCGTTGGCAGACATTAATGTGACAGGGATGACCGTATCAGAAGTGAAAGGTTTTGGCCGTCAAAAAGGACATACCGAACTTTATCGTGGTGCTGAATATATGGTTGATTTCCTTCCGAAAGTTAAATTGGAAATTGTGATAGATGATGATGCGCTTGATCAGTGTATCGATGTTATTCAAACCGCTGCCCATACCGGTAAGATTGGTGATGGTAAAATTTTCGTCACTGATATTGAGCGGATTATTCGAATTCGTACTGGTGAAGAAAACGAAGAAGCGATTTAGAGCATTTAATTTAAATATCAAAAAAGGAGCCAATTGGCTCCTTTTTTATTGGATTGCTTTACTTAGTTACGGGATTAGAAGTTAATCGTGTAACCAATTTGAACCGTGTGTGACGCAATCATCTCGTCGGTTGAACCCGCTTGAGTTTTCATCTCGTCAGTGTAACGACCTTGAAAATTAACTGATAGATGGTCTTTTATTACTCCAGCAGATAACGACAGCTGATTGTCTGCAATGTACGGAATGCTATCACCAACCTCAACTTCGCCCCAAACCGCTGATTTATGAGCATTTTGAAATTCAGTGTAAGTGTAGCTTAGCGTAACAGGGAGCTGATAGCCGTTGGTTTGTGCTTGGTAGCTAAGAGTTAATTCAAGACCAGAAACTTCAGTTTCACCAGCGTTATATTGGTCGCCAACGAAGTCTTCATCACAACCTTGGGCGATGGTACAGTTACCGTGCATGTTGCTGTAATCAGACAAGAAGTAAATTGCTTCAGCTGACAAGTTGCCACTGTTTAAACGTAAACCAGTTTCGTAGTTAATGCTTTCTTCTTCTTCGGCTGATGCGTTACTTGGCGCCGCTGGGCTATAACCTTTCTGAACACCTGCTAATAATACGATGTCATCATTTAACTGATAGGTTAAACCGATCGCAGGTACTAAGATGTGCTGGCTGTTTTGTTTAGCAGCAGGTGCTAGCGCAGGATCACGAGTTGGATTTTTTTTTACCAAACTTAGTGTAGCTTGTATCAACGTCTTCATAACGTAAACCACCACTAAGGATTAAGGCATCTGAGCTTGAATACCTTTTGATTCATAATTACGGTTATTGGCTTTAACCTCAATATTTAAGGTGCCAACACCAGCTTGATCAAATGCCGATGCTACTTTTGCTGCATCACCACTTAATTTTTCACCGCCCACTTTAGACGCTTTATACCAGTTACGGCTAAATTCATTAAAGTAAGCACTTGCACTTAAATCGATGCCACTAGCAATTTCAAACGCATAGTTTAATTGCGCGGCTTTATGCGTAGTGCTCATGTTATCAAGTTGGCTCGCCGAATAACGCTGATACGGCGATGACGCGTAGTCTTCTTCGGTTAGACCAAGGTATGATCTTCATCAGAATATTTTAATTTTAGCTCTAGTTGATGTTTACCTAGATCGCCAGCGACTTTAAATAAGATATCGTTCTTCTTAAAGCCAGTACCACGCATTCCAATGTTTGGGCGCAGACCGTAACCATCTTCTTCTTGGACATAGACCCCTGGTGGTGCGGCTAGCACGCGCATAATATCGGTGTATTGGAACTTTTCGAACTCTTCTTTAGAGATGTAGTTACCAGAACCAGGAATCGTATTAACAGCTTCTTTACTACCGATAATGGTAATGGTTCAAATTTACTGCTGTTTTCTTCGGCTAATGCCAGTGGCGACATTAATGATGCAGTTGCTAAGGAAGGCAACTAAAGAAAGAGAAAATTTATGTGACATTAGAGTCGCTCCAAAAAGGATCAATGATTTAATTAACGTCAGTATACATAAATCTAAATGCCAACCAATATCATTACTATGTTTATTGACGGCATCTTGCTTGAAATCAACTAGACAAATTATTTTATTCTAGTTGAAATTTTTATTGAAAACGGCAACAGCCAAAAATAATTATTTAGTTTTTTTTTTGGCCGAGCTTTTGGAGCAATCGTCCTTGCAATAGTGCTTGGGCCGATAGTTTAAAAGGCATAAAATAAATTTCTAACAGGCTGGTGTGCTCGGTATTGGTTCGACTGATCCCAAAGGCTAGCTTGGTTGGATCGTCGACCGCACTCGCTGGTAAGTAGCAGCCAAACAGACGATCCCAAATAGCTAAGGCCGCGCCCATATTACGATCAAAATGCTCTGGAATATTACTGTGATGAATTTGATGCTGCGCTGGGCTAATAAAGATTTTTTCCACCGCATTGCCCCAGCTAAGCCAAACGTGAGAATGGCGTAGGTTAGAGCCCATGATATTAAACATAAAGACCAAGGCATTGGCGCCTAAAATATCAATCATTTTAAGGGTTGGACCAAACAAATAGTAACTTAAGCCCACGGCAATCCCCTGAGTTATTGCCATTCTAAAGGCATAGAGCAAACTCTCCACTGGATGGGAACGATAAATGGTCATCGGGGTTAGCACTCTGGCTGAGTGATGAACCTTATGGAATTCCCACAAAAATGGAATTTTATGGAGTAAAAAGTGGAGTAAAAAACGACTAAAATCGTCGAATAAAAACAAAATCAGAGTAAAACTGACCAAGACAGTGGTTGGTGATACCGCTAAAAATTCCATCGTGCCAAAACTGCTTTCGAGTAGATCCGAAAAGCCAATCGCAATCGGAGCCATGGTGATAATTATCGGTAATAACAATAGGTTTTTGACTAGTTTATTAATCACCAAAATAGCGTAATCGTGTCGAGCAGAAGGGTGGAACCATAGTTTCTTGTTAAATATACCAGCAACAAAATCGCGAAGATTAAATTGACGATGGTATTGATAGTAAGCGATGGCGGCAAGCGGTAACGAACTTAACAAGTACAGAAAAAAGATCCTTTTATTGGGATCATTGGGGTAGTTAATTAGTTCGGCCAAGCTTTGGTAGATCATTTCCATCGGGTAAAATACTTCTGTTAGTGTTGATTAGGTGTAAAAAAGGCGGCTAGTGCCGCCTTGTATACCCGTGCCACTTGAAAATGCAGGTTTCAGAGCTTGGGTTGGATACGAGTACAAGGCATGATTTTTAATTCATGGTTATTCCCTGATTATGAATCATAACGCGGTAATCGTTTTCTA
>JABSRS010000035.1:7931-15748 GCA_013214885.1 Gammaproteobacteria bacterium | reverse complement strand
AACGTTGTTATTAATCTTTGGCTTGCTTTACAGTGCATTTGGCTCGGTGCGTGATTCGCTGATCATCTTTAGTGGCGTGCCACTTGCGCTGACTGGCGGGGTGATGGCATTAGTCTTTAGAGACATGCCATTGTCAATCTCTGCCGCCGTTGGTTTTATCGCCTTGTCTGGCATAGCAGTATTAAACGGCGTGGTGATGTTGTCGTTTATTAAGGAGCTAAAGCAGGAGGGGTTAGAATTAGTCGAGGCAATCAAACAAGGGGCTAGTCAACGCTTGCGCCCAGTATTGATGACCGCGCTGGTGGCTAGTTTAGGCTTTATTCCCATGGCGATTAATGTTGGCACGGGTTCTGAAGTGCAGCGCCCGTTAGCCACGGTGGTTATCGGTGGTATTGTGTCATCGACCTTACTGACGCTAATCGTATTACCGGTGCTTTACTTATTGGTCTATCGATTGACTAAAGCTAAAACCAAAGCTCAATCTTAAATGATTTGTTGATTAGTTAGTGGGTTATATCTGCCCACTAACTAACTTGTTTAGTATGACTCTCTTGGTGTTCCATAAAATCGCAAAGCCGCTGTGCTTGTTCTTTGCTTATCGCTAACCCTAACTTGGTCCGACGCCATAGTATGTCGTTACAGCATGTTGCCCATTCGTTTTTTTGCAAGTATTCAACTTCACACTGATATAAATCGGCACCAAAGTGTTGGCCCATTTGCTGCTGGCAATTAATATCCCCCAGTAATTTCATGGTATAGCTACCATAAGTATTCGCATATCTGTTGATCGTCTCCGGAGCTAACCATCGATATTTGTTAGTAATCATTTGATTTAACGAGCTTAAGCTATCAAAGTCACCACCAGGAAGTCGCCGGCGGGAGGTCCAAGAGGGCGTAGTTGTAACACGTTTTTTGGTTAGCGCATCACAGACCATTGTAACGACATCCTGTGATAATTTGCGGTAGGTAGTGATTTTACCGCCAAATACTGAGATCAGTGGTGCTCTAGAGTTGAGCTGGTCGATTTCAATGCAATAATCGCGCGAGTTGTCGTGGGCCGCTCCGGAATCTGCTGCCACTAAGGGCCTAACCCCAGAAAAACTACTGATGATATCGTCGGCTGAAATTTGTTGTTTGAAATGACCGTTAGCGATAGCTAGCAAATAATCGATCTCCTGATTAGTGATTTTAGCATCACTGGGATCACCAATATATTCGACGTCAGTGGTACCGATTAATGAAAATTTTTCTAAGTAGGGAATGACAAAAACTATCCGCTGATCTTCAGTTTGTAATATATATGCCTGAGGTTGCAGATGCAGTCTTGGTACTATGATATGACTACCTTTGACGAGACGGATTTTTTTTGGCGACTTTAACTCAAGGGCTTGTTCGAATAAATTGTTAACCCAAGGCCCTGTGGCGTTGACTAACGCTTTGGCTTTAACGATTTGTTGAGTATTGTTCTCCTGATCTTGAAGGTTAATAAACCAATGATTGCCTGAACGTTTAGCACTAATACATTTAGTGTGGGGCAATATGGTGGCTCCTTGCTCAGCCGCACTCATCGCATTTAAAATCACATCAACTTTGGCATCCCAATATTTAAATCCGTGGGTTATATGCTCTTTTAGTGGATTGGTTTGGTCGAAAGAAACCCACTTGGAGCTGGCGAGTTGTTGCCGTTTTGACAATAAATCGTAAATAAACAGGCCAACTCTGATCATCCAAGCTGGTCGCAAATGTGGGCGGTGAGGTAGAATAAAACATAAGGGTTTGATGATGTGAGGAGCAATGTTGAGTAGGATTTCCCTTTCGGCTAACGCTTCTTTTACCAGCCTAAACTCACAATGCTCAAGATAGCGCAAACCTCCATGAATAAGTTTACTACTTTGGGACGATGTGCCCGAACCAAGATCATTTTTTTCACAAAGCAACACACTTAAACCACGTCCTGCCGCGTCGGCAGCAATCCCAGCCCCGTTAATTCCACCACCAATAACGACTAAGTCATACGATATAATATTACTCAAAATAGTCCCTTAACTGGTTGGCTCGTTATTTAAGTATAGTCATGATTGCAAAGAATTAAAGAATCAATAACGGCTAAATATTCACTTTAGTAATTAACTGGGGCATGATGGCTCAAATTGAATTTGGCGGTGACTGTGATGACAAAATATATTTTATCAATCGATCAAGGGACAACGAGTTCCAGAGCTATAATATTTGATCAGTCTGCTCAGGTGATTAGCCAAGCTCAGGAGGAATTTAACCAAATTTTTCCACAACATGCTTGGGTTGAACATCAACCTGATGATATATGGCACAGTGTGTTGCGGACATCGCAACAGGCCATTGAACATGCTGGGATATCACCAAGTGATATCGCCGCAATCGGTATCACCAATCAACGTGAAACAACAATTATCTGGGATCGTAAAACTGGGCAGCCGATTTACAATGCCATAGTGTGGCAAGATCGTAGAACTTCACGATATTGCCAAAATTTAATCCAACAAGAGCATGAACCCTTGGTCAGCGCTGCTACTGGGCTGCTACTCGATCCATATTTTTGTGCTAGTAAGATTAATTGGCTGCTCGATAATGTCGCAGGGGCGCGCGCCAAAGCCGAACGTGGTGAACTCGCCTTTGGCACCGTAGATTGCTTTTTATTGTGGCGTTTAACCAATGGTAATGTTCATCGCACTGATGCCACCAATGCCTCAAGAACGCTGTTGTTTAATATTCATCATCAACAATGGGACGATAAGTTACTTGAGCTATTTGATATCCCTGCCTCATTATTACCAGAGGTTATGGATAGTGCTGATAACTTTGGGGTTAGTGCTAAGGAGTTTCTAGGGGCGAGTATTCCAATTTTAGGGATCGCGGGCGATCAGCAAGCCGCGCTATTTGGTCAAGCATGTTTCAAAGCTGGCATGGCGAAAAGCACCTACGGCACGGGATGTTTTTTAATCCTTAATACGGGCAAGGCACCTCTGGTATCGAAAAATAAACTCCTGACAACGGTTGCCTATCGATTAAAGGGCCAAACAACCTATGCGATAGAGGGCAGTATTTTTATGGCAGGCGCAACCATGGGTTGGTTAAGGGATGGGCTGGGGATAATTGATGATGTTAAAGAAAGTGAATCAATTGCCAATAGTATCCCTGTTGACCATGGCGTGTTTCTGGTGCCAGCATTTACGGGTTTAGGGGCGCCGTATTGGGATCCCGATGCTCGGGGTGCAATCTTGGGGTTAACGCGTGGCACTGGCTATAAAGAAATTGTAAGTGCTGGTTTGCAGTCGGTCTGTTATCAAACCAAAGACTTACAAGTTGCAATGACCAATGATGGTTTAAACCCAATGACACTGCGGGTTGATGGTGCGATGGCGGCTAATAATTGGTTAATGGGATTTTTGTCAGATATGCTCAATGTTAAAATCGAACGACCGTTAAATCTCGAAACAACCGCCTTAGGAGCTGCATATCTTGCAGGCTTGCAAGCTGGAATGTTTGAATCGATAGACGCGATTGCTAGTTTGTGGCAATCACAACAATGCTTTGAACCGACGATGGCGGCACCTAAGCGCGAGGCACTTTATCAACAATGGCAAGACGCAGTGGCGAGAGTAAGGAGTTAACAAATTGATTAAATTAGTCTATTTCAACAATATTTAGTTGAAAATACCAAAGGATATCACGGACAATTTTAATTGTTATTTATTAACAATCAGTTAACAAAGTTGGACTGTATTTTGCTTTACCTATGTTTAACCAAGCCATTTGGCTTATCTCGTTAATTTTTGGAGTGAAATAATGAAGAAATCGTTAATAGCCTTACTTGTGATGGCACCGCTAAGTCTTAGTTTAACCGGTTGTGTTGTTGCTATTGGCGATCATGATCGTGATAATGGCTATGTCATGAGTGATCACGACCGTCAATATGAGAATCGCAAGCAGATCGCCACATTAATGGTTAACGCGACTTTTTCAGCGGTTCAAGATAAAATGGGTGTGCCTGATTTTAACGAAACGTACGATAAAAATGGCGAAACAATCCAGGTCCTTTTTTATCGCACCCATCGTGTACATAAAGATGATCTAACCACTAAGGACGAGTGCACGCCATTAGTGTTTAAACAGAATAAATTAGTGAGTTGGGGCGACAAAGCACTACGCCAGCTATAACATCTAGCCTGCTTGCTGTTTATCGGTCTTTACACTTTCCTGCTCTCTCTCTGTGGAAAAAGGCATTGACCGATATATACCCGTAATCAATGAAGTTGCAGGTTTTATAGCGGCTTTAAATCCTATTTACTGCGTTGCGCTCAATCACAATAGCCAGCTATTGTTCAATCGCACGTCTTGTCTATAGAATTTTACTCACACCATAAATTCCTGTATTTCCAATGGTCACGGGAATAGACTCTTCACCTTATCACTTAAGTTTTTAGCTGCATTTTGCAGTGCCTTGGAAATACCAATTTTTTCACTATTATCGCCATGACACGGTGACGCTTTAAAGTAGGATTTAAACGATTGGACAAACACTTTTTCTAGAGGGCCGAAACTATTTTTCGCTAGCCCTTGCGACAGTTGCTGATTAAACGCCTTGTCACAGCCACAATCTAAATATCCCTGCTCTTGATAACAAAAATCATGAATCTTGCAAGCTGCGTCTAACTGATCAATTGGATCATTGGCACTATAAATATCTTTAGGATAATCAGCACCACACCAATTACCGTAATGAGGTGAGATGGTCGCCAGTAAATTCGTTTCACTGGCTTGATTGGTCGAGCTGGTTGTATTGGCACAGCCAGCAATAGATCCTAGCAGTATTGCCATGGTGAGCATTTTAAATTTCATCAGCTTATGATCCCATAATATTCTGACCACAAACACGAATAATGTTAGCGGTTATCCCTTGAGAATTTGGCGCGGCAAACATCGCAATTGTTTCTGCAACATCGACTGGCAGGCCACCTTGTGAAAGAGAGCATAAACGACGCCCAAGCTGACGAGGCATAAATGGCACTGCGTCAGTCATTTCTGTTTCAATAAACCCAGGGGCGACGGCATTAATGGTGATGTTTTTGGCCGCTAGTTTTGGGGCTAAGCTTTCCACCATTCCGATCACGCCAGCCTTTGAGGTGGCGTAGTTAGTTTGTCCTGGATTTCCTGCAATGCCACTGATTGACGACACGCCAATAATTCTGCCGCCATCATTGATTAGGTCTTGATTTAATAAGCTGTGATTAATCCGCTCGATGCTCGTCAAATTAATATCGATCAGTAAATCCCATTGCTGCGGCTTCATTCTCGCCAAGGTTTTATCGCGGGTGATCCCTGCATTGTGGACAATGATATCGAGTCCACCACCAAGCTGCTTAATATGAGCAGAAATTAGCTCAGCAGCGTTAGCATCAGTGACATTAACCAGTAGTGAGTCGCCATTTATTTCGTTCATCACCTGATTAAGTAGTTGCTGTGATTGTGGAATATCTAAACCAATCACCTTGGCCCCGTCACGGGCTAATACTTTCGCGATATCAGCACCAATTCCCCGCGCCGCGCCTGTGACCAAAGCGGTTTTACCCGCTAACGGTTGCTGCCAATCTACGGTACTCGCTAATGGTAGAGCGACATTAATGACTTGGCCTGTGACATAAGTACAGCGATTTGACATAAAAAATCTTAAAGGGGAGGCTACTTCATTGCCGCAATTAATTTCGGTGTATATAAGATTTGCGGTAGTACCTTTGCGGCCTACTTCTTTGGCCAGTGATTTAATAAAGCCCAGTAAACTGCGCTGGGCAATAGCCTGAGGAGTATCGTCAATAGATTGAGGATTTAAACCAATTAATACAATGCGGCCGTTGCGTTGTAACAAAGGTAAGTGTTGATTAAAAAATTGAAATAGCTGCTTTAATTCAGTACTTGAAGCAATTGAACTGGCATCGAAAATAAGTCCGTTATAGCGTTGCTGATCTTGGACTGAGAGATCTAATGCGGCGTCAGCTAGTGCGTTGCTAATGGCTGAATTAGGTTGATTAACACTGCTAAATAAAATGTGTTTTACTACTTCTTGTGGGCCCTTATTTGCACGTTGTAAATGCGGTGGGATCGGAAAGCCAAGTCCACGACATATCTTTTTTCCAACCGCTGAGTGGGCAAAACGCATATAGCCATCGCTCATGAGATAACACCTTTGAGTATTTAATTGTTAGCAGATTATATTTTTTTAGCGTAAATTCAAACTGTTGTTATGGAGTTTTGGCAATTAGCTGCAAACATCTTTGACATAGGCATTGGTTAGTCGAGCCTTTTTGTGCCAGACCAACATCAAAGGTCTCAAGTTTAAAACACCAGCAGTCTGTTGAGCCACTGGCGATATCACATAAGTTGGACTGTTGACATTGCTGACAGATATTAGCAGGGTTTGGTTGGAGAGAGTGCTCGGGATCAAATAAGTTGACCGCTGATGATTTTTTATTCATGAAAGCCCATCGGTTGTTGTTGGTGCCTGTAATCCTCAGTGTAGTGGTTATTTATCATGAAATATAGCATTCAGGAAATGGATGTTTTATCGATCGTAACTATACTTGGTAGCATTATGATTAAACAACGACTGGATCAGTTGATGATCTATAGAAAGCTGATGGTTTGGCTAATATTATTGTTGACGTTTTTCTCTATTGAACTTGCCGCGATAGAGAAAAAGTCGATGTCATTTCTGCCGCCTCAATTACGGATCGCAATCGCTAGCGATTTGATGCCCTACAGTTTCGTCGATGACAAAGGTCAGGCAAAAGGTTTATTGGTTGACTACTGGCGTTTGTGGTCAAAAAAAACCAATCACCCTATTGTGTTTATACCGTCAACTTGGTCAGGCTCGCTCGATTTACTTAAAACAAAACAAGCGGATATTCATGCTGGGTTATTTAAGCTAGCCAGCAGAGATAAAGATCTGGATTATTTGGCCGAAATATATCCAACAAAATCAAATGTTTATGTCCATCGTAGTGAAGGGATAATGGCCAAAAACTTAAGTTCACTCGATGGTAAAATTGTCGGGGTTATCGCAGATTCATTTTACGATAGTTATATTCAAGAACACTATCCCAATTTAATCATTAAACGTTTTGTTAAATTTTCAGGTTTGGTCGATGCAATTAATAATGATCAGATAGATTTATTTTTGAGTGAAGCGGTCACTTCATGGTTCAGCTTAATCGGTTCGTTGCGCTTCAATGATTACCGAGTTATTGATAGCAAGGGCATTAAAAATAACTTCTATGGGGCTGCGCCGAAAGGCAATATCAAACTGCAACAATATATCCGGTTAGGAATGGCTCAAATAACCACGCAAGATGTTATCGAGTTAGAAAATAAGTGGATTGATAATCCCCGATTGCATACGCTAATGCATTTTGATGTTGGTAACAATAAGTTAATACTAACCGATCAAGAGCGTCATTTTATTACTCACCATCCAATACTCAAGATCGGTGTTGAGGCGTGGCAGCCAATAATTTATAGCGACGATGGGGTTAAGGTTAAAGGAATTGTTGGTGATTTTTTAGAGTTAATTTCGCAAAGCACTGGCTTTAAAATGATTGCGGTTAAAGATGATTGGGCAAATTTGTTAAGAGATTTCAAACAAGGAAAAATTGATCTACTTCCTACCGCATATTACAGTGATTCGCGGGCCAAATTTGGATTATACGGCGATGGCTACGCACGTTTAGGATCGTCAATTTTTACTTTAGAAAGTAATAACTCAATAAATTCATTACAAGATCTGG
>JABSRS010000035.1:0-7921 GCA_013214885.1 Gammaproteobacteria bacterium | reverse complement strand
CAGCTGATGCCCGCATCTGGTTTATTGAAACAGCATTCCCTACTATTAATATTGTCACCACCAATAATCCTGATGACAGTCTTAGCTTATTGGTTAATGGTGAGGTCGATGCGATATTTGAACTGGATATCGTGATGAACTTTGTGATACACAACCGAATGATTGTAGGTGTAAAGTCAATCCAGCAGACTAGATTACGGCCTAGAGCAATGCATTTTTTATCAGGAAAACAGCAGCCGTTACTCCACTCTATTTTAAATAAAGCCTTGATAAGTATTGGCAACACCAGAAAAAATAAAATCATTGATAAGTGGATTGGATCTGTCAAAGTTAAGCAAGCTGTTAATATTGCATTTGGCATCGGGCGTGAACCATACACCCTTAATAAGCAATACCTTAAAGGGATCGAGTATGACCTAATAACCAGGGTCTTTGAGTTAAGTGGCATTGCAATTCGTAATGTTAAAAACCTCCCTTTGTCTCAGTTAGCACACGCATTAGCTTATGATGAACAACTTGATGTCACGGTTACGGTAAAAGCCCAACAAGATCAATTTTTTTATTCTGATGATTTTATAACTTTTAGAAATGTGGCTATCTCACGGCAAGCCGATCGACTTAACATCACCAGTATTACCGATTTAGCCAATAAAAAAATATTAGCCTTTGCCGGCGCGTCTGTTTATTTGGGTGTCGATTACAATCGACTTTTTCCTTCTGATGATTTTCCTATGCAGTATCAAGAGGTTGTTGAACAAATCGCTCAGATCGATGCGCTGCTGACGGGGGCTGTTGATGTTATTGTACTCGACATTAATATTTTTAAATGGTTTATCCGCAAAGCTGGTTTTAAAGATGTTAAAGATTTTTCAATCCACGAAATATTCCCAGAATCTAATAATTTTAGGGTTGCTTTTCGTGATAAATCAGTACGTGATTTGTTTAATTTTAATTTAAAAAAACTAAGGCAAAGCGGTGAGTTTGACCACATTATTGATGAGTATGCTGTGGGTAACGTTGTTGAAACTGTCGAGTTTACCTCGTTTATTTCGGCGTTAGTGGCCAAACCTATATTTAACAATAATAAAGATGAACTTGAACCGCTGGTCGACTTGCTGGCTAGCTTACCCTATGTCAATAAAATTGAAGTCTATAACAATGATGACCGCTTGCTTTATTCATCATCGTCGTTAGTTTATCAGTTTCCAAAACAGCAAGACAGTTATGACTTTCTTTCTGGTATTACTTCGAAGGTGGGGACTGTTAAAGTCTATTTAAACCAACATGAGGTGGCTATTCAGCTTGATCTAACAGGTTTAATTCCGCCATTTAGCTTTTTCTCACACAGTAAACAATCCCGCGATATTAAAAATATTTATCAACGATTTGATTATCTAGAGCAAAAATTAACCTTAACAAATTCAGAGTTAAACTACTTATCGACTAATCCCATACTTAAGTTTTCAGATGTGAATTGGCGACCTTTATCTATTGTGAATAATGGTCGATACACTGGTTTAATTGCCGATTATATGGCGTTGATCACCAAAGTAACAGGAATTGAGTTTGAATATGTCCCTCACGATTCTTGGAAAAGTGTCATTGATTCTTTTAATAATAAGTTGCTTGATGCTGTTTTTAGTGCTGAAAATATTGCTAAGGGCCTTAAACAAGGAATAGTTAGTGATGAATTCGTCAATTTTAGATTTGCGATAGTGATGCCAAATAGTGAATCTTTTGTCGGTAATATTAATGAACTTTCAGGAAAAACTATTGCTGCACCCCAACATTTTTCTTCATTAAGGCTCTTAAAAGAGTCATATCCTGAATTGAAAATTATTGAAACTAATAGTGTATTAGAGGCTTTAATATTAGTTAATGATCACAACGCTGATGTATATATTGGCCATTTGGCGGTGGTAGTTCATCAGTTAGAAAGTTATTTCCCAGATTTGAAGATTGTTGGTTTGCTTGATAATTCATACTCTCACCGAGTTACATTACACCAAAAAGATCAAACTGCTTTAGCGATTATTAACAAAGCCATCAATTTAATAACCCCTGAACAGCATCTTGAAATCAAACAACGCTGGGTTAAGGGGAATATTACCACCGCGGTTGATTATCGGCTGGTATATCAAATAATTGGTTTTTTTATGATCATTTTGATGATTATATTGGTGGTGATAAAGAAGCTGTCTTATGCCAAAGACCAAGTTGATCAAGCCAACAACAAAATGAGAAAAACCCTGATTGAGCTCGAAGAGCAAAAAGATGTTTTTGAAACCTTGTTCTATGAAACATCCGACGGTTTACTGCTAATGAGCGATCACATGTTTATTGACTGTAATAGTTCAGCATTAAAGATGCTGGGTTTTGATTCTAAAACAGAACTATTAAATAGCAGTATTTTTGGAATATCACCACTGTTACAGCCTGACGGTCAATCCTCTAAAGAAAAATATCTAATTATTGAAGAGCTCTGTCATCGGCAGGGGCACCATCGCTTTGAGTGGGTCCATCGAAACAAACAAGGGATAGACGTTTGGCTTGAAATAGTCATGACGTTTATCAAGCTCAACCAGCAAGAATTAAATCATGTGGTGTGGCGAGACATCGGCGACAAAAAATTACTCGAGCAACAAATTCTAGCTAGAAATAATGAGTTGGAATCTATTAATTTAGAATTAAACAACTCCATTCTAGATCTACAACAAACACAAAAAAAGCTGGTTGAGTCAGAAAAAATGGCCAGTTTGGGTGGGCTAGTCGCTGGCGTTGCCCATGAAATAAATACTCCAGTGGGTATTGGTTTAACCGCCATTACCCATTTTGTCGAAATTACCCGTCAGCTTGAGCAAAAACATCGGCAGAAAAAAATGTCTGAAAAGGATTTTGATAATTACTTAGTTTCCTCGATTGAGGCCGCCAGCATTATTAATCGTAATCTCGAGCGAACCGCTGAACTTGTTAGGAGCTTTAAGCAAATCTCGGTTGACCAAAGCTCTGACGAGCGTCGCGTATTTAACGTGTCAGAATATATCTATGAAATACTGCTTAGTATTAACCATATTATGAAGAAGTCTAAGGCTGAAATCGCGGTGAAGTGTGATGAGGAACTAGAGATTGACAGTTACCCAGGAGCTATTTCTCAAATTATTACTAATTTACTCATTAATTCCACTATTCATGCGTATCCAAATAACGAAACAGGTCTCATTAATATAACAGTTCATCGACAGGGCGACACGGTGATATTACAATATAAAGATGACGGAATAGGCGTGCCAAAGGATAATTTAAGTAAAATATTTGATCCATTCTTTACCACAAATCGTGAGCATGGCGGCTCGGGACTTGGGCTAAATATAATTTATAATATTGTGATTAATCGATTAAATGGAAAAATTGAATGTCATAGTGAATCTGGATTTGGCACTGAATTTACTATTGAATTTAAGCCAATTGTAATAGTTTGATACGTAATTAAAGTTGTCAGGGTGCTAACTTATGAAACTTAAAATTCTCTTTGGATTAATGATTGCAATACTGGTTAGTTGGTTAATCGTCACTGATCCCAATACCTTCACTCAAGTCACAAATAAAGAAAAAGTCAATACGTTAACTAAACTCGAGCAGCAGTGGTTGATATCTCATCCGATTGTTCAGATCGGTAGTGTGCTAAATTGGGCGCCATTTAGCTATCAAGATAAAAATAGCAATCAGGTTGGATTTAATATTGATCTGCTCAACCTGATCAATAAAAAACTTAAAACCAATATCACCATCAAGATTTATCCAGTATGGTCAGACGCTTTACTTGATGTTATTAGTGGCGATTTAGGTGGAGTTTTCTCATTATCTTGGACTAAAGAGCGCTCTAAATACATCGATTATTCACCGATATATCACTACTCCACCCATGAAATTATTGTCAAAAAATCCAATAATGACATCATCAATTTTACTGATTTAAGCCATAAAACAATCGTGGGCTTCAAGCATCATATTATGACTGAATCAATTATTGACAATATGCCTGATGCTAAGCTGGTCTATGTCGAAACAACCGAACAAGCATTTAAGAGCATTAGCGCAGGGGAAAGTGACGCCGCTATATTTGCTCTGCCTAATATTGAATTCTTGGAACAATACCAGTTAAAAATTGTTGACTCGATTTTTACTAAAGCGGGGGAACTATCAATAGGCACGACCAAAAAGCATCCAATGATCGGGAACATTATTACCAAGGGCATCAATGCCATTAGTCAGGTGGAGCTGACAGCATTAGCGTCAAAATGGCAAATAACCCGCAACAAACAATCTATTTTCACTCAGCAAGAGCGTGAGTATATCGTTAATAATCCGACTGTGGTTGTGGGTGTTGAGCCTTGGAAACCTATTATATTCGCTACTGAACAAGGCGATGTTAGTGGTATTTTAGGTGATGTGTTACAAACGATTTCTGATATTTCAGGATTGATTTTTATGGCTAAAAAGGAAAACTGGATCGAGCAGCTCGATCATTTTTCACAACAAAAAATAGATCTATTACCAGCCACTTTTTATACTAAATTGCGAGAAAAGACCGGTTTGTATGGCGACGGCTATTTTGATTTGAGCTACTCCATTTTTATTAAACCCCACGATCATCATATAAATAGCATGGTGGATCTCAATGGCTTGAGATTGGCAGTCATTGACGGCGATGCGCTGAACAGTACCATTAAACAGAAGTTTCCACAGATAAAAATAGTCACCGCGTTAAATACTCAACATTCGCTCACTAAACTTTTAAATGATGAGGTAGATGCTATTTTTAGTATTGATATTGTCATGAGTGAACTGTTAATTAATGGCTTAGTCCAAGGCGTAAAATCGGTGAGGCAAGTCGACATCCCATCACAGTCATTGCACTTTTACTCACAACTCAATAATCCATTGTTGCATTCAATTTTAAATAAGTCGCTTTATAGTATTAGTAAGGCACAACTTAGTAGCATCACTGAAAAGTGGTTAGGGAGTCACGAATCTAAACAGTCCTTAAAACTTGCATTGGCTACTGGACGAGATCCATACACCTTAAATAGCAAGCGGGTTAAAGGGATTGAGTTTGACATAGTCAGTCGAATCTTCGCGATGGATTCGACGCAGATCACCAGTGCAATTAATTTATCTAGCGCAAAGCTGGAGCAAGCTCTAGACAGCCACCCTGATGTTGATGTGGCGGTAGGGGTTTCGGCCAAAAAAGATCGTTATTATTATTCTGATGACTTTATTTCATTTAATAATGTCGCGGTCTCTCGTAAGCGAGATGCCCTGAAAATTAGGAGTATCGATGACTTGAAGGGTAAGTCGATAATTGCCTTTGACAAAGCCTATCAATATCTTGGTCAACAATATGCAGCTTTGTTTGAACCGCAGTTTCGTCCAGCTAATTATCAGGAAATTACGTTTCAGCAACAGCAATTCAAGGGGTTGACGACTGGTGATGTCGATGTCTTAATTATAGATAAAACAGTCTTTAATTGGTTTGCGACCAAAGAGGGTTACAGTTCGTTATCCCAGTTTGAGTTTCACCCGATTTTCTCTCAGAGCAATCAATTAACCGTTGGTTTTAGAGATAAAAAACTTCGAGATCGTTTTAATGAAAATTTATTAATCCTCAAGAAAACCGGTGAATATCAACATATTATTAATGGCTATGACCAAGGGATAATTGTCCAAAAAATTGAAGTGACATCCTTGATTTCATCGCTTAGTAGTAAATTGATATTTGATGAAGATATTGATCTATTAAAGCAATTAATTGATTTAATAGATAGTTTACCTTATATCTCTCGAGTCGAGGTTTATAATAATGTGGCAATGATTTATGGCTCAGCGGGCACACGCACGCGTTTTTATAAGCAAGCGAACAGTTATCATATGGTGTCTGGTGGCACGGCCAAGGTTGGTTTTGTTAAAGTCTTTTTTGATGATCAACAGGTCATCAAACAATTAGCTTCGAGTAATTTAATCCCCGATATTGGTTTTTTTAAATCACAAGAAAACTATCTTGATATTTGGGACCTATATCAACGGCTTAATTATTTTGGGCGGAGTGTTGAATTTACTCCAAAAGAGCGAAACTATCTGATGACTCACCCCATTGTGACTTATTCAGAGATTAACTGGGAGCCTCTGGTTTTTTTTAAGGGGCAGGAAATTGAGGGACTAATCGCCGATTATATGACAATTATTGAAAAAAGAACGGGCATTGAATTTAAGTATGTTGTCGCCAATTCTTGGACCGAGGTGCTCACATTATTTAATAACCGCGAGATAGATATTCTCCCCAGTGTGGTTGATGACTCATTCTTAGGTCTCACAGGCGGTGTGTCAGTTGAGTATGCAAGCTTTAGCCTGGCGATAGTAATGGATAATAGAGGTGGTTATGTCGAAAGCATTTTTGAGATTAAAGATAAAACATTCGCTATTCCAAGTGGTTACGCTTCGTTTAAATATATGGCAACAAACTATCCCGATGTGTTAATCATTGAAACTAAAAATGAAAGGGAAGCCCTGAACTTAGTTCAAAGTGGCGAGGCTGATGCCTTTGTTGGGCATTTGGCCGTTGCAGCTTATCGGTTAGAAAATGAGTTTTCAGATTTGAAAATTGTTGGTTTACTCGATTATGAATTATCACATCGGATGTTAGTCCAACATGATAATCCGATACTCTTGTCAATTATGAATAAAGTGATTAGCTCGATCTCTCCTGAGCAGCATCAAAAAATTAGGCATAATTGGCTCCAGAGCAAAGTGACTACGGCTATCGACTATCGGGTGTTGTACAACATGATGGCGGTTTTCTTTGGTATATTATTCGGCTTATTTATTGTGTTTAAAAAATTATCGCATGCAAAAAAACAAATAGAACAAACCAACATTGAGTTGGAGTTGTCAATTGTTGAGCTAAACCAAGCCCATGCTCAGTTAGTACAATCAGAAAAAATGGCCAGCTTGGGCGGGTTAGTGGCAGGAGTATCACATGAAATTAATACCCCTGTCGGGATTGGGCTAACTGCAATTACCCACTTTATTGAAATAACCCGGCAGTTGGAATTTAAATATCAGCAGCAGAAAATGTCACAGCGAGACTTCGAACGTTATTTAAAATCATCGATTCAAGCTGCCGAAATCATTAATCGAAATTTAGAGCGTACAGCTGACTTGGTACGTAGTTTTAAGCAAATATCGGTCGATCAAAGCTCTGGTGAGCGCCGTTCCTTCAATATTAATCAGTACATTCAAGAGATCTTACTAAGCATTCGTTTTATTACAAAAAAATCACGGGTTGAAATTCAAGTTCATTGTGATCCCGTATTGGTTATCGATAGTTATCCAGGAGCAATTTCTCAAATTATTTCTAACTTGTTAATTAACTCGAACATTCACGGCTACCCTCATAATGAATCGGGGTTAATTACCATTGTGGTTGAGCGAGAGAATGATGATATTACTATTAACTACCAAGATGACGGTCAGGGCGTTTCAAGTAATAATATATCAAAAATTTTCGAACCGTTCTTTACCACTAATCGAGAGCATGGCGGTAGTGGTTTAGGGTTAAACATTATTTATAATATAGTGACCAACACCCTAAATGGGACAATTGTTTGTAACAGTATCGAAGGGCAAGGGGTTGAATTTATAATACGATTTAAACTTCATCAATGGAAATATTAGACTATCAATAATATCAGCTATGTTCAGCTTAATTGTTGCTACGCACAACAGAGCCAATCAGCGTAGTCATTTTACTAAGTTCATCGTGGTTACTTATACCAATTCCGACAATAACCTGATCACCCGTACTGGCTAAAATAAACGATTACATCGTTGCTCTCAATCCCAATAGCTGGCTATTACTCAATCG
>JABSRS010000348.1 GCA_013214885.1 Gammaproteobacteria bacterium | reverse complement strand
GGCTATTACTCAATCGAGCGCCTTGTACTCATTGATTTTATCTACGCACGGCAAGGCCACATAATTAACGGAATTGGAATAATGCGGCGATTGAAGCTGCCCGCGCTGGAGAACACGGCCCAAGATGGCGTGGTAACCGCCAGCAACCAACGTGACAACATTCTTGAGTTCGAGCAGTTAAAAGCAAAGTCATGATCAGCAGGTTATCTACGCAGATAACACGCATTGTCGACAGCTTTAGTCATTAGATGTTTTGTATTGTTGAATTTTTTGAGATGTTAGAAATTGGTATTAGGAAACATATACCCATGCCACTTGGAAATGCGTGATTTCAGCGGGAATTTAAAGGGTCAAATACAAGGCATTTGTTGCAGATAATGGTTATTCCCTTAACAAAAGAAATAACGCGGTAGTTGACCCTTTAAAACCCGCCCTACGGGAGCTTCTCAGGTAAGTAATCACTGCGTTACATCAGTTTGAAATGCAATAAGCATTCCTAAAATGATGTGCCTTGTGCTAACTCACCTGAGAAACTCGAAACCTGCATTTCCAAGTAGCATGGGTATAAGTAAATACAGCAGCTAAAGCACACTGTATTTACTTATTTAAAATGTAGCAAAAGCGCGTCAGAAATGATGGCCTTGCCCTATATTGATTACCAGATTTTAACGCGATCCGCTGGCTTTAAGTACATCTTGTCACCTTCCTTAAGATCGAACGCTTTATAAAACGCTTCAATGTTACGTGGGGTACCAAATGCGCGGTACTGACCAGGTGAATGCGGGTCAGTCATTAAACGGTTACGCAGTGCTTCATCACGGTACTTACGACGCCATACTTGTGACCAACCGATAAATACGCGCTGCTCACCAGTGAAACCATCGATAACGGTCGACTTTTTACCATTTAGCGATAATAAGTACGAACGGAAAGCGACAGTTAAGCCACCTAAATCGCCAATGTTTTCACCTAAGGTTAAATCACCGTTAACATGAGCGTCACTGAACGGGGCAAATGCCGTGTACTGATCAGAAAGCTGCTTACTACGCTTTTCAAACTCAGCTTTGTCAGCATCAGTCCACCAGTTACGCAGGTTACCTTCACCGTCATACTTAGCACCTTGATCATCAAAACCATGGCTCAATTCATGACCGATAACCGCACCAATACCACCGTAGTTTACGGCGTCATCAGCGTCCATGTTGAAAAATGGTGGCTGTAAAATAGCGGCAGGGAACACGATTTCGTTACCCACTGGGTTAAAGTAAGCGTTAACTGTTTGTGGCGTCATGCCCCATTTAGTTTTATCAACTGGCATACCGATTTCGTCGATGCTTTCGTTGTATTCAAACTGAACATAACGCTGATAATTTGCCACTAAATCGCCTGCAACTACTTCTAAAGCCGAGTAATCACGCCATTTATCAGGGTAACCAATCTTATAAGTGAATTTAGACAGTTTATCTTGGGCTTCAACCTTAGTGGCGTCGCTCATCCAATCTAATTCGGTAATGCTTACTTCAAAACCTTTGATCAACATGTTGATCATGGTTTCCATCCGCTCTTTGGCTTCTGGTTTGAAGTATTCTTTAACATACAGCTTACCAACGACTTCACCAAGTACACCGTCTGTGGTATCTACCGCTTGCTTCCAACGAGGACGCTGCTCTTCAACACCATTAAGGGTTTTGCTGTGGAAATCAAAGTGCATATCAATGAATTGTTGGCTTAGTAGCTCAGCATAACCATCGACTAAGTGGAAAGTTAAGTAATCTTGCCACGCTTGCACTGAGGTGTTGTTAAATGCTTTACCAAAACCAGCCATAAAGCTAGGTTGACTAACAATTAGCTCTTCAACTTGATATAAGTTTGAGTTGGTTGCAAAAAGGCTCCAATCAAAACTGCCCATTAATTTGTTTAGTTCTACGCGAGTCATTTTGTTGTAACGCTTTGTGGCATTACGAGATTCAACGCGAGACCATTGAATTTCAGCTAGTGCTGTTTCAACATCAATAATGTTTTTAGCCGCCTGATCAATATCGCTATAACCAGCTTCACTTAATAGTGACTTAATATAAGTCTGGTATTTAGCGCGGATCTTGGCAAATTTTTCATCGTCTTTCAGGTAGTAGTCACGATCAGGTAGGGTTAAACCAGACTGATAAACGTAGACGGTATTTTGACTTGAATTCTTAGCGTCAGCGCCTGTGTAAAAACCAAAAGGAGTTCCTACGCCGACTTGCTTCAGAGTAGCCATTAAACGAATAATATCGCCATGATCTTGAGCGTTTTCGATTTCAGATAGCTGCTTGTTTAACGGCTTAATTCCCAAGGCATTGATTGTTTCAATGTCCATGTAGCTATTGTAAAAATCACCAATTTTTTGCGCGTCACTTCCTTTAACCGCAGTAGTGCTAGCTGCTTGCTCAATAATCTTCTTCAGTGCCAGTTGGCTATCGTCACGCAGTTTTGTGAACGCGCCGTAGTTAGACTTATCGGCAGGGATCTCAACACGATCTAACCAGTTGCCGTTAACACTCAAATATAAGTCGTCTTGAAAACGAATCGACTTATTAAAGTTCTCAGTGTTTATTCCTGAATTATTTGAAGACTTCTCAACGCTTGTTTTAGCCTGAGTAGTGTCATCAGTGCTAGTGCTACATGCCGCAACGCCCATCGTTAGAGCGACAGCTAGTGCAATACTTGTTATTTTTTTCATTACCTATCCTAGTATTAGATATTATTCCGACTGCATCATAACCCTCTCGCGTGCCATTGGACACACTCAACGCCTATTTATTAGCAACAAAATGTGTCAATACATCGGGTGAAAGCAAAAGTATTTGGATCTCAGTAACGTTAGGCTCATGATAGTGGTATTAGTGGTGCCAGAAATGATGCCTTGGCTTTGAATTAAAGAGTACGCAATCAATGGTAACGAGAAATAACGGGCGCTGGTCAATAGATGTTTTGATCGGATGTACTTTATACTTTTTCAGCAGTTCTCTTATTGAAAGTAAGCTGGTGGTCACTAGGGGGATCATCCAAAGAAACGTGGCTGTGATTGAGTATGCACCACCGAAATTGGTTGTTGTGCCGCCAACCGTAGTTGTTCGAACAACCAACGCACCAGCACCACAGCTTGAGCCTGTTAATGCTAACTTTCACATTTTTGATGATATTTGCACCCTTAATAACGTCCGCGCTGATTATCGACCAATGAAAGAAGCAGTCATTGCGCGATTAGATCCGCGATATCAGCATCAGCGCAGTCAAATATCTCAATACATCGAGCTCAATCTTTATGGGATAAATCTTTCAACCAATTTTAAACAACGCCTAATCAAGCATATTAATCTCATCCATTCAGATTATATTGCCAAGCTTGGAATTCCTGCCAAACGAGAAATCACCCTCAATATAGTGGTCACACCTAACCGCAGGCATTATGATTATTATGTCTCGCGTTACTACGAGCAATTTAAGTCGTCGCTAGGGGTACATTTTGGATTCATGAATATTGCGTTTGTTGATTATCAGGGATCAGATGACAAAGCATTGAAAACGGCGATTCACGAAGCGGTCCATGCCTTAAATATTCATATTCTAGGTAAAACACCACGGATGTTTAATGAGGGCATAGCCCAGCTTTATGCCCACAGTAACATCAACAAACAGGGGCGTCTTAGCGTCAACGTGTCAAGCAAGGATCTTGAAAGGGAATCATACCCACTGATGCAGTTTTTTGATAATGAACAATGGCTATATTTAGAACAATCGCGCCTTTATGCTAGTAGCTGGGCATGGATGAGGTTTATGCACAGTAACGCCGAGGGAATGTACTCATTAATTCATTTTATGAAAAATGAGCTAAAAAGGCCGTGTGAGGTGTTTTCTGCCGACGAATCTTATACATTATTTCAAGAAAAATATAATATG
>JABSRS010000347.1 GCA_013214885.1 Gammaproteobacteria bacterium | reverse complement strand
ATAAAGGACCAAACTTTGATCCTACTGGAACAGGTTGGCCACATTATTCACGTAGCCTATACAATGCCAATGGTCGCGAAGTGTTTATTGCGGCGGAATATAAGTTTTAATATATAGCTAAATCTAATATTTCTTGACGGTATCAACGTTGTTGATACCGTTTTTTATCTTTATAGCCCACTGTTAAGTTCTATCTTATCAGTACGACAGCCATGAAAACACACTATTCCTGACATACCAAACTAACGTATTCAGCTTCAGGATTGGTGCAAGTTTGTTCTCATGCTCCATTTCCAACTATTCCCTTTAAACTCATTCTTCTTCTGAAAATCTACCGCAATCAATACATTAATTTGATTAAGTTTGTGATCTTGTTGTGCACAATAAAAGTGAAGGTAAGGGTATCTATATATGAGGTTTCTAACTTAAAGGGCTGGTATTTGTAAAGTAACTTATCGACCATCAAAGGCCACATGCAAGTTGACCACTTCGGACAGAGTGCTGTGTGTAATTAAAAAAACTTTTATCACAACAACATCCTTGACTATAACTGCCAGTCACCGGGTCAATTATTGACATACCACCTTGAATGTAGCCCTTACGCATAGCTACATAAAGTGACTTTTAAAATAAACCGATCTAATCTTTATTTGTTCGATACCCAATCCCTCGGCTATCATCCTTGTTGACAAACTCGCCTTCAATAATATCTTCCGAGGATTGACGCTGTGGATTAAAGCCCTGGCCGCCAAATGGGTTTTGGCCAGCTCCTGACTTGACCATCTTGGTAAGCAAGTAATTAGCAATTGGTTTACGGGTAAATGGCATCAGCACTAACAAACCCAATGCATCAGTGGCAAAGCCAGGCGTGACTAATAGCACGCCAGATATTGCCAGCATCAGGCCTTCGATCATTTCTCGACCAGGTTGTTGTCCTTGCTGAATTTTTTGTTGCGCGGCCATTAATGTTTGTAAACCTTGACTGCGGACCAAAGTTGCTCCGATCGCAGCGGTTAGAATCACCAATGCGACCGTTGGTAGCATCCCAAGTTGTTCCCCAACCTCAATCAGGATTGATATTTCAACCACTGGCACTACAACAAAAATTAAAAATAATACAATAAACACAATAACCGCTCCAACTTAAGTATTTGTTATGATAAATAGGCCATCCTTGGGTAATTATCTGGCATAAATCAATTCTATTCTATATATATTGGGGTAAACTTATCAAATTCAATCTTAGGATGAGTTTTAGAACTCTAACGGAAAAATAGGGAAATATTATGACAGGTTTAATTCAAGTAAACTGTAATTGTCCAGATGACAATATTGCAACAGAACTTGCTAATACAATCATTGAACTTAAGTTAGCCGCTTGTGTCAATATTGTCAGCAACGTCAAGTCGATTTATCGGTGGCAAGGCAAGATTGAGCGTGATGTCGAGTCTCAATTGCAAATTAAAACCAGCGTTGAACTGTATCCAGAACTTGAGAAATTAATTATTCGTTTACATCCTTATGATGTCGCAGAAGTAATTGCTCACCCTATAACCAACGGCAATCAAGAGTATATTGATTGGCTTAAAGGTAATTTAAAGTAATGTTAAAGCAGTTTTTTTCACTGGTGCTTATTAGCACCTTTAGTTTGTTTTTTATCAACACTACATTGGCGCAGCAAAGCTCAGATAATCCATTTAAAGCTGCCAGCAGCTGGTTTTCTGACGAACCGCAGTTTTTGCCAGTGGAACAAGCTTTTCAGTTTAATTTTACTCAGCACAATGACAAAATCACCGTCAACTGGCAGATCCATGACGGTTATTACCTGTACCAGCATCGTTTTAAGGTCACCAGCGACACGGCGACCATCGCTCAATTTGAGCTGCCGAGCGGCACCGACCATGACGATCCTTACTTCGGAAAGCAAGTTGTTTATTATGATGAGGTCGGGTTTGAATTTTCATTATCACCAACGGATCAACCCCATGAGATCACAGTAAGTTATCAAGGTTGCGCCGATGCAGGCTTATGCTATGCACCGACTAAAAAGATTGTTTATTTTGATCCTAAGTTTCTAACCACCGCGACAATCGGCACTATTGCAGCAACCACATTAGCGTCACAGTCTGATGCAGCAGCTGGTTCGGTTCCAATGTCAGAGCAAGGCGAATTAGCGGGACTATTAAGTGGTAGTAGCTTAGGACTAACCTTATTACTATTCTTTGGCTTAGGGATCGGCTTAGCATTTACCCCTTGCGTCTTTCCAATGTACCCAATTCTATCGGGGATCATTGTTGGCTCAGGCAATAAACTATCCACTCGCCAAGCCTTTTTACTGTCGTTTGTTTATGTTCAAGGCATGGCATTGACGTACTCAACCCTCGGTCTGGTGGTGGCATCGGCGGGTTTACAATTTCAAGCCGCTTTCCAGCACCCAATCGTCTTAGGCACATTGGCCGTGTTGTTTACTGGACTCGCCCTGTCGATGTTTGGAGTATTTAATCTTCAATTGCCAAGTTCATGGCAAAATAAACTCAACAATATGTCTAATCAGCAAAAAGGCGGCCGCTTCACTGGTGTCTTTGTAATGGGAATGATTTCGGGCCTTGTTGCCTCGCCTTGTACCACAGCACCACTGTCTGGTGCGCTACTTTATGTCGCACAAACAGGTGATTTATTGCTGGGCGGTGTGACTTTATACGTCCTAAGCCTAGGGATGGGAGTGCCGCTACTGCTGATGGGAACTTCGGGCGGCAAGTTACTGCCAAAAGCAGGCGCATGGATGGAAGTGATCAAAGGTATCTTCGGCTTTATGCTACTGAGCGTGGTCGTGGTGTTATTGAGTCGTTTTATCAGTGAGACAATGATTCAAGTTATTTGGGGCGTCTTGGCTATGCTATTCGCAGGCTATTTATTACATCATAATAAGCAGACAAAAATCAGTGCGATGCAAAGTGTTCGCCACACACTAGCACTGGTCATTTTGATTTTTGGCACCATTGCCGTAGCGGCTCCTTGGCTTGGCATCAATCACCAAAATCAACCGGCCAGTAACAGCGAGCATCAAATTAAGTTTGTTAAAATTAAAGGGATTCAACAGCTCCAGCAACAATTAGCTCAAGCCAAGGCTGATGGCATTCCAGTGATGCTAGATTTCTATGCTGATTGGTGTGTTGCTTGTAAAGATTTCGAAACTCAAACCTTTTCAGATCCAACGGTAAAACCAATCTTAAGTAAGATGCTGTTATTACAAGCTGATGTTACCGCCAATGACGATTTGGACATTGAATTGCAAGATCACCTTGCGGTGTTAGGCTTACCGAGTATCATTTTATATAATACTCAGGGAGAGGAGCTTAAACATCTTAGAGTCGTTGGTTTTCAACCGCCGGAACAGTTTAAGGCAATTATCGAGCAAGCCTTCAACTAGTTAGCAATAAAGGTAGGGTTTGTTACAATGACGCTAATTGTTTAGTACAAGCCCTACTAATAAAACGACCTTCTATAAATAGGCTCTAATGAAATATAAAGATCTACGCGATTTTATTGACCAACTTGAAAAACTGGGTCAATTAAAGCGAATTACTCAAGAGATTGATCCACATCTCGAAATGACCGAAATTAGCGACCGGACCTTACGCGCTAAAGGTCCCGCCCTATTATTTGAAAACCCTAAAGGCTCAACCACCCCAGTGCTAACGAATTTGTTTGGCACGCCTGAACGTGTTGCGCTGGCCATGGGAAAAAACGATACGGCGGCACTACGCGAAGTTGGCGAGTTAATGGCGCAGCTTAAAGAGCCTGAGCCGCCCAAGGGCATTAAAGATGCCTGGGACAAGTTACCAATTTATAAGCAAGTCCTTAACATGCCGACCAAACGCTTGCGCAGCGCGCCATGTCAAGACATCGTCATAAGTGGCGATGATGTTGATTTGACCATGCTACCAATTCAGC
>JABSRS010000346.1 GCA_013214885.1 Gammaproteobacteria bacterium | reverse complement strand
ACCACAGATATAGAGGGTATTTTCGGCTTCAAAATTAATTACTTTTGGGGTGATATTAGTCGTGCGATGAGAGCCGTCACAAAACGGGCCATTGTTAGATAATCCACACATACAAAAAGCATTAGTATCTCCGTCACTTACATCAATAACGAAAGGTTGGTTCTGCCATGTTGTCATAGTATTTTCCTAAATTTTGCCGAGCTACATTGATTAAACATCCCATATAATAATAGGATGGAAAATAGATTACGCCTCAATAACAACACTAATATATTTCAATTGCTGGCACGACAGTGATATAGCAATATATTTGCCCGATAAATATGGTTAAAATAACGTATTGATAGTTAAAATATTGAGTAAATCATGACATTACCGATCCTTTATTCTTTAAGAAATTGTCCTTATGCGATGCGGGCTAGAATTGCCATTTATAAGGCAGAGCAAAAGATAATTCTGCGTGACATCGTATTAAGCAACAAACCTCAAGCCATGTTGACGGCATCTCCTAAGGGCACGGTACCAGTGTTAGTGTTGGGCCTTGATTCAACACTGTCGCAATCATCAGTTATTGAAGAGAGCCTTGAAATCATGTTGTGGTCATTACAACAAAGTGATCCTCACAATCTACTTCATAGTGGCGACACTAACGCTCTGCCTCAAATGCTGACTTTAATTGCCCAGTTCGACCATCAGTTTAAAACCAAGTTAGAACAATACAAATGCGCCAAGCGCTATCGAGAAGACACCTTAATTGAATATCGAGAGGCATGTCAGCCTTACCTCCAAGATTTAGAACAGCGTTTAAGCCACCAGCCATTTTTCATCTCAGCCCAAGAAAGCTTAGCCGACATTGCTATATTACCCTTCATTCGCCAGTTTGCTAGGGTCGAACGGCAATGGTATTTACAAGCACCCTATCCAAAAGTTAGGCAATGGCTTAATCACTACCTTCAAAGTAAAATGTTCTCAAAAATCATGACTAAACATCCATTGTGGTCTGGCACTCAGGAAGTTGTTTATCTGGGTGAGGATTAATTAACCCTACATTCTAAAATTACTTTCCTATACTCACGTTTGATGTATTAAAAATATGAGAGGGATGAGCATGATTTTTAAATTATTATCTTATAAAATCATCGTAATAATGCTATTTATTACGATGATTAGTGCCTGTGGTAGCAGTACTGACGAGCAGGAACCTACCACCAAAAATATCGCACCCGTGGCAAGTGCGGGCGCTGACCAGCAAGTTAACGAACAAACTAACGTCACCCTAACGGGAATGGCAACCGATGCTGACGGCACAATCGCTAGTTACAGCTGGCAACAAACCTCTGGAACCAGCGTCACGTTAAACAATGCAGACACCAGCAGTAGCAATTTTGACGCCCCTGATGTTACGCAAAATGAAACGCTGAGCTTTACGCTTACCGTGACCGATAATGACGGTGCCAGCCACAGTGATTTGGTCGAAATAGCGGTACTCAAAGTTAATATTCGCCCAGTGGCCAATGCTGGAGACAACCAAGACGTCGTTACAGGTAGTACTGTCAATCTAGACGGTTCTGCCAGTAACGATGCCGACAACGACACCCTGACTTATCAATGGACACTAGTTAAACCAGAAACTAGCAATGCCCAACTAACCAACGCAACAATGGCTGACGCGAGCTTCGTTGCCGATATCGCAGGAACTTACACCGCATCATTGATTGTTAATGACGGTGAAGATCAAAGCAGTGCTAGCTCAGTTGTCATTACCGCGGTCGACGGTAACTCAGTGTCCGCTCAGATTAACGGCTCTATCGTTGCTTTTAACTCCAGTGCAAAAACAACCACAATTGCAAAAGATCAAATAACAATCACCATCAATTTACTCGATCAAAACGATGTTATCGTCGCAACGGCTACGCCTGCCGTCGCCGAAAACAAAGCCGCAGGCACCGAACTACGCTTTAATAGCAAGTTAACAGGATCTAACGCCAGCATGGTTAGTATCGATGTTAGCTCTCCTGGTTTTACCTCATCATCGCGACGAGTACCTTTAAAGGCTCTGATTAATATTGATGCAAAATTACAACAAGTCACCGAAAGTAACTAATGGTTTCAATTTTCAGCTTTCTGACAACATTAATGGCCAACAGGTCGATACGATGCGTATTAGTATCCCGTCGTCATTACTGCCCCAAGACACTGAAAACTTGTCGATGAAAGTCGCGACATACGATCCAAATAACCCTGAAGATGCCGAGTTTTTTCCAGGTGAATACCAAGACTCTAACGGTCAAAAACTGGTATCAGTTGCCTTTAATTTTGCTGCAATCACTACCGACACTGACGAACCAGTAGCACAAGCCATGCAGCGTCAACGCCAGCAGCGACTTAAGTCTTTAAAACAAAAAATAGGCTCGGCCAATGCGGAAATGTTAGACGAAGAACCGGTAATCATTAACCGAGTTATTCCCATTGCTAGCTGCCCGATCCTTGAAACTATGGGTGACAGCGATACCACAATGGCTGATTTTCAAGTGCCTATTTATGTTTACAATCCAAATTCTGGCTTATGGGTATTAATTGGCCAGGGAACTATCTTTGATGACGATGGTATTCAGGTATCGTCAAATAACACATCATTTGATTGTGAGGTGGCTATTTACACCATGGAAATATTAGTCACTAGCGACATATTTTTAAGTCAATGGTGGAATTTAGATTACCCGATATTGTTCGAACAGCCACAACAGCTGTGCGCCAATATTGAATTACGCAATGAGCAACAACAAATATTGCCTGGAATATTTGGTTTAGTAACCGACAAAGCTGACACATTTACTTTTAGTTCGAGTTTATTTACCACCGATGATGATGGTCAAGCTAGGGTCTGTGTTACCTCAACATCGACCGATGTTAGCACCACTGCTGAGCTCTATATCTACAATGTGGCAGACTTAGGATTTTTTACCACTAGCATTAATCTTTATGACGAAGATGCTAGCCATCAAACTCAGGTTATTACTATCGACCGAGCGCGTAAATGTTACCTTGAGGGTGATGTAAAATATCCTGACAACTCCTCAGGAAAAGATCATTTAATGTTTGCTGTCGGCAGTAATTTCTTTTTCTCAAACTTTGGCAATACCGATCAACAAGGTCATTACAGTTTGCCAGTGAGTTGTGACATTGAACATAAGCTGTACAACTACAGTGCATTTTTACTGTCGGTTCTTTTAGGTAACACTGATGATACGTTAATCAAAGACGTTAAAATCGATGGCATTAAAGCTGACACCGAGCAAAGCGATGATGGCAACCTAGTGGTCGTTAATGATTTTGTGATTGCTTATAATCAGCCTTACATATTTCCTTTGTTACAACTAACCAATAACAAACTAGGTGTAACCGCTTACGCATTATCTGAGCAATTCCCGATCCAAGTCACCATTACCATTCGTAATCAAGATGGCTCGATTCAATATGGTAAAAGCTCACAACAAATGGTTGTTAATTCAAAGCAAGACGCCAGTGACTTGTGGTATTTATCAATTAGCTCACAGACTTTTGATTTTGATATAGATACCGATAATAACCAGCTATTTGCTGATATAGAAATGGTTGATGCTAAAGGAAAAAATTGGAAAATAAATAAGGTAACAATTTCTAATTAATTATCCTATCTACCTAAAACAGTACTAGCCCGCAATGGGCTAGTGCT
>JABSRS010000345.1 GCA_013214885.1 Gammaproteobacteria bacterium | reverse complement strand
GGCTGGTAAATACTCGTTGATTTCTTCCATGTCTTGCTGCATCGGCACGACTTCATTGTTGTAATACGCGCGGGTGATCTTGTCTAAATCACCAAAGCCAGGGGAGTCACCAGATGATTGACCGCATAATGCTTCCATGGCTCGGTGCATACTCAGCATGTCGTTGAGAGTGATTTTTTTAATTTTATCAAAATCATCTTTGGTGGCGATGTCACCGACAGGGGTGATTTTTATTGCCTTGTCAGCATCAACCTTGCCGCTACGGTTATTGATAAATAAACTGCGAAAATTACCAACGCCCTTTGAATCTCGAATGGCACCTTTTAGGGCTGCTTCATCATCGACCGATAAATTGGGATCGGCCATCGAGAAGATAAAGCCCATGTGGGCACCATTCTTAAAATACTTGCGACGAAACAACGTGGCATCTTCATTAAGCAATGCTGATTGAATGCCGCCATAATATTGCGGGATCCCGTAAATACCTTGGCTAGGGTCGTATTCTTTGAGGTGAATAATCTCACCCTTTTTAAAACGAATGACAGAACCGTTACTTTTGATTTGAGCATAAACACCTGGCGTACTGGTGTAACGCATGGTCAACGAGGGCAGGTGCCTTAGTTTGATGATTGCGCCAAAAGGATTGCGGATAATCTGCAGGTAGCCATTGGCTGACCAGCAATAATCGAAGGCGAATTTTTTAAAAGTGCGCGGGCTTAAGATTGGATTTGGTTTAAACCACTTCAAAATCATGTTGCGCTTAAAATATAAAATGGGTCCATGCTGGGCGTTAACCCGCAATAACTTAATCAGTCCTGGCAAACTAATCGGCGGTGAATATAACCCGTTCATGTCAGCATAAATGCCGATATATTCGGTCATGCGATTATCTAAACAGGTTTCGGGATCACCAAAGCTAAACATATCAACGCTGCTAGTTTGCGCGTGTTCGGCTGGCTGGGTGTTTGGTTTAGTCATTATGCTGCATTTAATCCTATTGATGTTTGGAGGCTGCTTGCATCACCAGATAACGGTTCGAAAATCATGGCGTGCATAATTGCCCATGCAATATCGGCATGGCCTGTTGCGGCTGTTCGGTTGGTGGCGTAGCTGATTTGATCACCCACTACTTTTTTACGAATGTTAATAAAACTGCTGGCAATGCTTACTGCATCCTCATCAAATTCGAGTCGTTTTTTACCAATGACGTTAAGGGCTTTGATGACCATTTTGTTTTTGATATACGGGTTGTAATGAATGGCCATTGCCATGGGGTAGAATTTTTGAATTAGTTCAAACACACCTAAGCCAAGACCCGTAGTATCAACGCCAATGTGGACAACATGATATTTTAATGTGAGTTCTTCTATCTCTTTGGCCATGGCTTCAAAGTCGTTGCCGGATAAGTCCAACGTTTCTAATACCCTGAACTTTTCATTGGCGTTCGCTGGCAAGCTAAGCACCACAACGGATGCTTTGTCTCGGGTTCGTGCAGGGTCAAAACCAATAATCACAGGTTTCATGGCAAACGGGCGTGACCAAGTATCATCAAAGTCAGTCCATTTACTGCGATCACCCATACAAGCCATTAACTGTTTTAAGCTAAATGCACTGTGTGCATCATCGATAAATTTACACATGAATAAATTATCGAATTCCTCTTTCGAGTATTCGTTTTCAAGCATGCTGATATCGATGCGGTCAAAGCCTTTTTCAACCACGTCGTGAACATTGAGGCGTTGCCGCCAAATGCCATCATCACAGACCTTGCCGTGCTGCAAATTATTATGACTAACATCGACGGCAAATTCAGGGTCATTACAGGCTTTAGTTTTTCGGTACCAGCGGCCATTCCATAAATCATAAGCTTCATGGCTGGAGACTGATGGCGTACTAAAGTATGTAATTCTAAAATCTTTGTGGGTGGCCATTGCTTGAGCAAGGCTGCGCAACTCTTTAAATTTCGGGATCCAGAACACTTCATCAATATATAAGTCACCCGATGCTGATTGTGCGGTTCGGGCATTGGTCGATTTAAAATATAGCGTGATGGTTTTGCCGTTGTGATGCAGGGTTAGCGGTGAGCCACTAAGCTCAATTTCAAACTTTTCACGACATAGCGCAATGATATTGGCTTTGAATATTTCAGCCTGGTCGCGTGATGCGGAGATGAATATTTTATTACGGCCGTTAACAATCGCGTCATAGAATGCCTCAAAGGCAAAGTAGAAGGTTGCCCCAATCTGGCGAGGTTTAAGAATGAACCGGCTACGGTGATCTTGATTATCAAACCAATGCTTTTGATGCTGGTAGAGCAAATCATCTTTGAGATCGTCCAGCATTTCTTTAGTGATGGCTGAGACATCGTTTTTGATTTTCTTCTTTTTATTGCGCTGCTTTTGCTTTGATTGAGACTGGGATTGACGCGGCTGGCTGTTATCATCTGGTTCATCAGCTGTATTGGCTCGACCATACTTTTTACTGATGGCGGCACTTGGCAAGCGCGATTGGTTTAGCGCGCATTGCTGGCGGGTTAAAAAATCTAACTCTTTATAGTCACCCTCTGTTTTGTCTTCTCTATCCGCTAATAAAACAATCCGTCTTGCAATGGCTGTTTCAGCATTGAGGGACGGGCACAACTCATTCCAACTGCCATCATCAGACCAGCGTCTTAACGTTCGGGCACTGGGCATTCCCTCAATCATCGAGATTTCATCAAAGGTCATGCTACCAAACACATAATGGTCTTTGGCTGTTTTGATGATGTCTGGATTGTAGCGAAGTTTCATAAATTGCCGTTATCGTTAAATGGATACGGGCAGTTTATAGGGCGAAATCAGCGATATCTTTAACAAAGATTTCTGTTATTTCCTAAAAGTCATTTATAGGAATTTCAAGGAGTTAAACAAGTGGAATGATACTAACTCAGGGGGCAAAATCATGTTTTAGATTAACAACACCGTTATTAGTAAAGCAGAGGAAACGCAAAAATGCCACGTAGTTTACGCACAATACCTTTATCAATTGCTGCAATGGGAATGACCGTTGATGGCCGCGAAATATCTGAAAAGGATATCGACGATATTGTTGCGACTTATAACTATAAGAAGTATGGCGCGAGAATCAATTTGGACCATGAATTTAACTGGTCAGGTTGGGCAGCTAAAAACCTCCATGGTGTTGATCTTAACGGTGGGATGTTAGGTGATGTGCTTGAAGTTACCAGCGGTGTAAATGACGACGGAGTGAAGGTGTTATATGCCGTATTAGCACCTAACGCATCATTCGTTCAACTTAACCAAGCTGATCAAGCCGTGTATTTCAGCATGGAAATTAATCGCGATTTTATGAAGTCGGGGCAAACCTATTTAACAGGCCTAGCCGTCACCGATTACCCCGCCAGTACTTATACCGACAGAATCCATTTCAGCAATAAAGACCAAGCCAACGGTGATGAAACCATCAGTGCTTTGTTAAAAATTGAACTCGGTTTGGATGATTCAGATAAACCTAAGAAAAGCCTATTTAAACAGTTATTCAATTTTGGAAAGGATGAAAACGAGATGAAACCAACAGAACTTGCTAGTGCGTTGAAAGAAGCATTGGGCGAACCATTAGCTAATTTTACGACGGCTTTAAAAGCGAACACCGACGCTACTCAGGCATTGCTAAACAAGCAAGATGATACGCAAGGCGATGAACAAGAACAATTGCCAGCGACCGTTGTTACTGAACCAGATAGCAGCAATGAAAAGCTTTCAATATTAGAGACTAAATTCTCGAATGTTGAAACCAAGATCGACAAATTAACGGCGGCATTTGCTAAAGCGGCTGGGACTCCGGCTGGTGATACAACCGACGGTGAAGATGATCATTTAGGCGATAACGCCAAGATGAATGACTTACTTTAATCCGCCCCTCATTTTAACTAGGAATTTTATAACATGAAGACTAAGACAACCTT
>JABSRS010000344.1 GCA_013214885.1 Gammaproteobacteria bacterium | reverse complement strand
AAAAGCAGCCGCTTCATGTTCTAGTATGTTACTCAGGTAGGAATAACCGAATAACTGAGCAAGCGACTCCATGGCCTGCACCTCGATGTATTTTGCCGTACCTTCTATTGTTTCAAGGTTAGCTAGTTGTTTGAATTCATTATTTTTTATCGAGCTAATTAACTCTGTTCTGAGGTTGTAAAAATCTTTGATGTGGTCGATGTTGCCAGTTTTTATAAACGCCAGTAGTAACTTAACTTCGTTAATTCTTAATTTATTATATGTTGCACTGTAAAAAAATGAATTATCAAAAGTATACATAGTGTTGTACGTTTGTGAAAAAGATTCTTTTTGATAAATATGAAATGTCTCATGAAAATAAAGCTTTAGGGCACTGTCGATGTTTTGATTAGAATCTGGGGACGTGTCGACTTTCACGGCAAACGGGAAGGTACCGATCCCATCTAGCTTATAGTTGAACAAATAAGCATTATTGACTAAGAATTCATCATGGATTTTATCGTAAAATAAACATTTTCCTATGTCTTTAACTCTACTGTTATAACTATTGTCACAATCGTGGATTAATATTTCACCGTGTTCATTGTATATAATATATTTATCAACAAATATATTGTCATTCAACCAGAGTTTATTGTTGCTAGTGACTAGTTGTTCAATCAAGTAGCTTATATTTTGTGCTTGCTTTGCAAATGTCGATGTTTCGCCTGCAGATGGACTACTAACAAATAGCAAGAAAAAGCTTATAATTAAAATTTTCACAATAATATCCTGTGGTTTAGTAAATTCTGAGTTGTTGGTCATAATGGTGCTTCATTAGGCGTCGATGCTCAGTTAGATAAAGATGTTGTGGTGATTATTTTAGCGAACCAAAGTGACGTAGTTGCGCCAGTAAGACGTAAAATAAATGAGCTTATTTCGCAGTTATAATGGCGACAAATTAGGGTTAAACCAATAGCTAAGTGAATTATTATTGGTTTAACTATTGGTTTAACTGTTGGTTTTTATTGTTGTAGCACTTTCTAAAAATGGCGCTTGACTTTAAGTATTACAGATGTAATCCTATGTGAAACTACAGTTGTAATCTCAGCTAAAATATTAGCTTGTTAAGGACCAGTGAAATGACGGAAATAAGTAAGACTGAATTTGAAGTGCTAGAAGCGTTATGGCAGGGCCACCCAGCCACGGCACAACAGCTGATCGAACGTCTCAATAATGACAAGCCTTGGCATGAAAAAACGGTAAAGACACTACTCAGCCGCATGGTAAAAAAACAGGCGATTAGTTTTGAGAAAGTTCAACGCAGTTACCTCTACACGCCAGCTTTTGCACGCGACGACTACACATTTAAAGAAACCAAGAGCCTGTTACAGCGTATGTTTAGCGGCCGCTTAACCCCGCTAGTATCGCACTTTGTCAAGAGTGACGAGTTAACTAAAGATGATATTGATGAGCTAAAGCAATTGATTAATCAATGGGAGAAAGACAATGGCTAGTTGGATCTTCACTCAGCAGTGGCTGCTAACGATTGTTGTTGCTACGCTGATACTCAATGAACGAAGCACTAGCCGCTATATCGGCGGCACCATGAGTTATGCATTGTGGCTATTGATCCCGTTAGCATTAGTGGTTAACAGCTTCCCTCAGGCGTTTTCGAGCGGCTCAACGGCTGAAATAAGCCGCTACATCATCAGCCTAAACGCGCAGAGTGCACAGGTCGGTGAATTAATTTCTTGGCAAGTGCTGTGGTTAATCGGCGCGCTAACGGTAGGCTCGCTAAGTGTAGTGAGCACCTTACGCAATCGCTTTAATCATAAATTAGTGCCTATTTCCGTTGCGGCTTTGATTGTAACACTGCCCAAAAGACTAACGGCCTACCACAGTGATGAAGTCGCTGGCCCGATGTTAATTGGTGTTTGGTCGCCCAAACTGGTGTTACCAACTAACTTCAATACCCTTTATAACCAACAGCAACAACAGCTTATTCTTGAGCACGAGTTATGTCATTACCAACGCAGAGACAATCTAGTCAATGTATTGGTGATGATTGGCTTAAGCTGCTGTTGGTTTAACCCTATCGCATGGCTTGGCTATCGTAGCTTTAGAAAATGTCAGGAAATTGCTTGTGATACCCACGTTCTCAACAATAAAAGCTTAAATGAACGTATTGAATATGGCAGAGCGTTGATTAACTGCGCCCAAAGCGCACAGCATCGTCTTTGTATCGACTCCAACTACAGCCAAAGGAATATTATGTTTAAACGTATTAGCATGTTAAAAAGTCACCGCCTGGTCAATCGTCCTGCACAGGCCATCGCAGCGATGGTAGCTGGTCTACTTATCACCAGTGTGGCGTTTGCGGCACCAGAGCCGCCGACGCAAACAGATGACTCTGTCTACCCTGAAATCAGGATCGAGCCACGTTACCCGATCCAAGCCGCAAAAGATTTGCTCAATGGTTCGGTGGTACTTAAGTTTGATATCATGACCGACGGTAGTGTGATGAATATCTCGGTGGTTAAATCCGTGCCTCAAGGTATCTTCGACAAGGAAAGCCGAAGAGCGCTTAAACAATGGAAATATAAGGCGAGTGCAGCTGGTGCCACCAATCAACATGTCCAGTTAGATTTCGTCATGAGCAACGACTCTCCTAAGCCGAAAAACTTAATGGCAGACATTGAACGCATTAAGGTAAACAAATAAGCTTGATTGAATATTTAGCACGGCAAGGGCGTGGCGGTTCTTATCTTAAGGGATAGATTTCCTCGCCCATATATATTGGAAAGTTATTTACCAACCAGTCCTTGGTCTATGGCGTAATGAATCAACTCAGCTAACGAGTCTATCTTAAGTTTAGCCTTGATATTTCGTCGGTGTGCCTCGACTGTTCTAAAGCTAATATGGAGGATCTTGGCGACTTGCTTGCTGGAATTGCCACGGGAGATATAGGACAAAATCACTTGCTCTCTGGTGGTGAGTTTTTCATCTTCTGCCCGCACCGGATTTTCAATTAAGACCTTGGCGATTGAGCTGCTGAAATGAGTCTTACCGCTGTGAACAGCTTTAATCGCATAATATACATCTGCTGAGCTGGTATCTTTTAAGATATAACCACTGGCACCAGCCTGAATCGAACTGGTCACAAATTCTATGCTGTCATGCATACTAAAAATTAATACTCTCGAGTCTGGTAGCTGCTCGGTTATTAACTCGGTAGCGTCTATGCCATTCATCGACGGCATGCTGATATCCATTAAAATAACATCAGGTTTTAATTCCAGTGCCTTGTCGAGCGCGTCCCGACCATCCTGAGTTAAACCTATCACTTCAATGTCATCATAATATGACAGGCAGGCACTCAAACCTCCTTGCACCATCGGGTGATCATCTACTAATAACACCGAAATCTTTTCTGCAGGCGAATCAGCAATATTCATAAGCTGTCCTTAATGATGGTTTGATTAAAATAGTTAACGAAACTGGCGGTTGGGATCCTAGCCTTAATGGCTGTTCCTTGTGATGACGAGTGATATTCGAATTGACCACAATGATATTCAACCCGTTCAGCCAAATTACGTAGCCCGATGCCAAAGACATTTTTATTACTGCCTGGTTCGGTATCAAAACCTTGGCCATTATCTGTTATTGTTAATGTTAACCACTTTTTATTGATCGATAAATCGATCGAGACCTCAGTGGCTGCCGCATGCTTTTCTATATTGGTTAACGACTCCTGAACCACCCGATACAAAGTGGTGCTGATATGATCTGGCAGTAATTTTCTGACGGCGGGTTTAGTTACCTTTATCTTGATTCTGGTGCGTTCGGAAAATTCGGCAGCCAACGAGTCCATCGCAGAAGAAAGGCCCAGTTCGTCTAGTATTCTGGGATGTAGATGGTGCGAAATTCGTCTGATCACTTGGATTGCGGTGCTTAAATTGGCTTCGGCATGCAGTAAAGGCTCG
>JABSRS010000343.1 GCA_013214885.1 Gammaproteobacteria bacterium | reverse complement strand
AAAGCCGGTTTGTTCAAACTCAAAACCGTAGTCTTTGGCATAATGAAATGCTTCTGCAATGTGGCCTGCATACCACATGACCTTTTTCGGTACACAACCGACATTAACGCAAGTGCCGCCAAGATCTTTAGCTTCAATTATCGCGCACTTTTTACGATGCATTGAGGCTCTGTTTGCGCTGGCGATGCCGCCGCTGCCGCCGCCAATAGAGATATAGTCAAATTCTTCGATCATCTGGATTTCCTAAATAAGTGCATATTTTTCTTTACGGTATAACTTGATGCGGCATAAAACAAGGACTAGAACCATATAATATAATCATTTGGCTGTGTTGCGAAAAAGCATAGCCTGCTTGGGTCCAATATCGATTTTTAATACCTCGTTCACAAGGATAATAATCATCTTGTAAAGACCACAAAACCTATTCCTGATGGTTGTCAGCATGTCTCACTTACATAAAATGCGAATGTTAGTTCATAATATTGGCTCTTACTGATAACTACATTGGTGATGCACGTCACACATTTACGTATTGGTATTTAGTGAGCTAATATCACTTTTAGTTAATAAGCCAATTGAAATCAATTCGTTACATTGCATGTTATCATTTAGGTCGTAAATTCAACAGTTTACGTGTTTTTAGCGATAGACATCACACTATGAACTGCTGTAAATTCCAAAAAAATTGATACACATCTCATAAGTCTACAAATGTAGTCAAGTTTGTGTGAGCTATGTCATCAGTTTGGTCGTTACCGACCATCTTGCCGCGTGCAAACTTTGCAGCAGCACAATAATAAAATGGAATACATCAATGAAGATCACGTCTACGTTACAATTAGGCGCTTTAAGCCTAGCTATTGGGCTTTGTAGCGCCGCACATGCTGAATTAATTATCACCGAGTATGTCGAGGGAAGTTCTAACAATAAAGCCGTTGAACTTAGTAATATGGGCGGTGAAGTATTAACGCTTGATGGCTATGTTTTAAAACTTTACTCAAATGGCGCAACCGAATCGAAAAATAAAGCAGTGCTTAGTGGTGTATTAGCCGCTGGTACAAGCATTGTTCTTTACAACAGTGGTGCAGAAGACAGTTTCAAAAAAACAGCGCCAATGGGGATGACATCTAACGTCACTTGGTTTAATGGTGATGACGCCTTGGTATTAACCTTTAACGGTGTCGTGGTTGATAGCTTTGGTGTCGTAGGTGAAGACCCTGGCAGCGCGTGGACTTCTGGTGATTTTACCACCAAAGAACGTACGCTACGCCGTGTTGCTAGTGTGGTTGCTGGTGATACCAACGTTAGCGATGAATTTCCAGAGGTGAGTCAGTGGCAGGTATTTCCTGCCAACACCAGCGACGGCATTGGTTGTCCAGGTGTTGCAGCGTGTGATGGCAGCGAGAAGCCGACTGAGCCCACGGTACCAACCGAACCAACGGAGCCAACGCCAACACTGGATTCACCACTGATATTTTCTGAATACATTGAAGGCGGAAGCTACAATAAAGCAATTGAAATTGCTAACACGTCAGATACATCGATTAAATTAGCGGGTTTTAGGGTAACACTCTATAAAAGTGGCGCCACTGAAGAGCATAGCCATCACGACTTAACCGGTTCATTAGCGGCTAAATCTGTATTTGTGCTTTATCATGGTTCTGCTAATCCTGAATTCAAGATTTTGGCAGGCGCTGAATCAACCGTCACTGATTTTAATGGTGACGATGCATTGCTGCTAAGTTTTAACGGCGCTATTGTCGATGTGTTTGGTTACATTGGCGAAGATCCAGGTAAATATTGGAGTGATGGCGAATTCAATACCAAAGATAAAACACTACGCCGCAGTGTAACAGTTACCAACGGCGATAAAAATATCAATGATACGTTCCCTGGTAAAGGACTAAGTAATTGGCTAGTCTTTGATAAAGACACGTCTACTGGACTTGGCTGTTATGGCGAAGGCGAATGTGATGCAGAGCGTATACCACCACCGACCTATGACGAATGTACTAACTGTCCATCAGTCGATAAAATAGCCGACGCGTCAATCTACGATGAAAATATTTACTACACCAACGCAATGGTCGCGTCATCTGAAACACTACGTAACGCAATTTATAGCGATATTAGTAAAGATCACAAACAATTAAGCTATTCAGAAGTGTGGACGGTATTAACCCATTCAGATGAAGATCCTAGTGACAGCACCAAAGTGGTCCTTATCTATTCTGGTCGGTCAACAGGAAAAGGCTATAACGCTGGTAATGTCGGTAACAATGCTGACGCTTGGAACCGTGAACACGTTTGGGCGAAAAGCCATGGTTTTCCAAGCTCATCACAGTTAGGCTACACCGATGCACATCATTTACGCCCCGCTGATGCGTCAATGAACTCATCTCGTTCAAATCTTGATTTTGACAACGGCGGCGAGGCGTTAGCCGAGGCTCCTGAAAACTTCAAAGACAGCGATTCATTTGAGCCTCGTGATGAGGTTAAAGGTGATGTTGCACGTATGATGTTCTATATGGACGTACGCTATGAAGGTGCAACTGGTGAGGACACGCCAGATCTTGTATTGGTTGATACCGTAGGAACAAAAACTTCAACCTTAGCCGATGGCCCAGCGCATTTTGGTAAGTTATGTACATTGTACGCATGGCATCAAGCTGATCCAGTAAGCAATACTGAAACTCATCGTAATAACGTGGTCTATGAATACCAGGGTAACCGTAACCCGTTTATTGATAATCCACATTGGGTTCAAGAGCTATTTGGCAAAGCCTGTGGCGACGCGATAGTGGTTGAGGTAAATAACCCATCGGTTATTACTATGCCTGTTACCGACGCTGTATTGCCAGGTAGCGTTGTATCAATCAACCCAGTAGTGACTGATGAAGACGATGACACGTTAACCTATTTATGGAGTCAAACCGCAGGTGAAACGGTAACGTTTGATGCGACAGCCGAGACATTAAGCTTCACAGTCCCAAAAACAGCTAAACCAGGTAGCATTAGCTTTACATTAACCGTTAGTGATGGCACCGACAGCACTGATTCTACAACCGTAGTCGAAATTTTGGCAGTAGAAAAAGACAGTACTGGTGGCAGTTTTGGTCTGTTATCAATATTGTTGGCTACGCTAGTTTGGACCAGACGTCGTCACAATATAGTGCTGTAATCGCACATTAATCAATGTACACTATTGCTTTCATGGCATGATTTCTTCCCAAGGCGCAATTAGCATAAAGCGCCTTGGGATTTATTGTGCCAATGTAATTTGTGCAGTCTTATATTTAGTAAAGAGAGGGGGAATTTAACTAAGTCATTAACTTGTTATTAGATAGATTTTTAAGGGTGTTCCTTTTCTGCCTTTTCTCGTCTGTTTTTCGACTACTTTCTCGCTGGGATGGCAGTTAGTTTTATTATTATCAATAATTTAGGATGCTTATGGTTAGTTGTCAGTGTAGTGGCTAATTTCGTCCCAATGTTTCCCTGGTGCTAGGAAGTACAACAATGAACAATGCTGAAAATGTATTAGTGCCAATCATTACTGTCGAAAATGACTTAATAAAAACATGTAATGAGCTATTTTTAGAACAATTTGATTATACCGAATTAGAACTTATTGGTAGCC
>JABSRS010000342.1 GCA_013214885.1 Gammaproteobacteria bacterium | reverse complement strand
TAAATCGACAGATATTTATCCCTATTGTGTGGTGTAACAGCACAGTAATGGCCGAGGCAGTAAATAAGCTAAAGATCGAAGTCATTTGTCAGCCATTTCCTTTATTATTTGGCTGGCATGCTCCGGTATTTGATTTCATCAGTTTTTTTAAGTTAGTTAAGCACGGGATAAAGTTAGTTGAACGCTATAACATCAAACTTATTCATAGCAATAGTGGCGCTCCTTGTCAGTGGCTTAATATTGTCGCGCGTCACAGGAAATTACCCTTAGTCGCGCATTTACATTGTCGCTACCCTTTACGCGACCGCATCACCTTTGGTCTCCATCATGTCTCGCAACTTTTTACCGTAAGCAATTGCGTTGCCCAGCAATTTATCAACGACTGTTCTGATCGTCAAAAAATTTCAGTGGTATTAAATGGCATCGATAAAGCACGATTCAGCCAAGATAAAACCTTAGATTTAAGACAAGAACTTGGCTTAGCCTCCACCGATTTCTTACTATTTACGGCGGGTTCTTTAATTCATCGCAAGGGCATGGATCTGTTAATTTCGGCGGTTGCAATTGCCCGAAAAAATGGCATTCCAGCAAAATTGGTGATTGCTGGAGATGGTCCCTGCAAAGCACAATTAATCGAACAAATTAATCAAGCAGGCTTATGCCATCAAGTATTTCTGCTGGGTGAACGAAATGACATTGCGCAATTGCTGCAGGGTGGGATTGATGTTTTCTTATCGGGGGCACGAGAAGAGGTCTTTGGTTTGGTACTCGCCGAGGCTGGCTTAAATAAGCTACCAGTCATTGCCCCTGCCGTTGGCGGGATCCCCGAAGTGATTCAAAATAAGCGCACGGGTTTATTGGTTCCCCCGCAGGATCCATTACAAATAGCTCAAGCGATTGAGTGGTTATATCGTGATCCAGAACTTAGCCATCAATTAGGTCTCGCGGCAAAGGAGCGAGTCGAACAACGCTTTTTAATCGAGCAAAACGTTGCGGTGATTGAGCAACATTATTTGTCCCTACTTCAAGACCAACACAATGCACTAACCTGGTCTAGTCACTGGGATCCAAAAGCATTAATTAAAAGTTGCGGTGTTTTTTTGTTTAACATAATTATTGGCCAAAGGGGATAAAAATGACTAATCGACATATTGTTGTTATCGACCCTATTGCCTTTACTGGTGGTTCTAAAGTAGCGACCAACCATCTACTCAGTTCGTTGCAACAATCGCGGCCTAACATAACCGTTATCACTAAAGATCCAACGAGTTGGAATCGCTACGATTACCGCGTTATCAAATTATTCGAGTGGTCACTTTTTGCCAATATCGAGCAAGGGATTTACTACTTTATCCGTCATTGGATGTTAGGACTAAGCCTCATTTATGCCAGGTTACGTTACGGAAAAATTGATATTGCGATTGGCGCCTCAGGGCCAGGGGTAGACTTATCGCTCTATCTTATGCAATTTTTTTTACGTTATCAGATCATTCAATTAATCCATGGCCCAGTGGCAAATTCACGAACGATTGCTCGCTGCTTGCTACGGGCTAATCATGTTTTTTATCTAAAGAGCTCACTGCCTTCAATTCAATTGAGTTTATTGAAACTGCTGAGCCCCCCGCAAATAAAAAAGCACCTAAAGTCCGACACATTCAAGCAATTAAGCAACAGCTTGCCTGACTCTAACTGGCCCACCCAGTGTCAGTATCAGATGGCCAAAGTTTTATGGGCGGCCTCTTTATTAAAGTGGAAAGGCTTGGATTTTTTTGTTCAATCGATGCAGGCAATGCCAGAAAAAGATCGATTATCAACTGACATTTGCTATATCAGACCCCGAACAACTGACCAACCAACGTCAAATGCGCCAATCAAATTAAATAAATTACAGTGGCATGAACAGCCTCAACAACTCGATGCAATTCGTGCTAACTGCAATATCTTCGTTTCAACCAGTACTAATGAACCATTCGGACTCTCCATACTTGAGGCGATGGCGGCAGGACATTGCGTCGTTATTCCAAGTGACCATTCGTATTGGGATCAAGTCCTTTCACATGGCATTAACTGCATTAAATACCGCGCCAACAATCAAACAGATTTAATTAATGAGTTGTCAGAATTAAAAGGGGATGTTGAAAAAATCAAACGGATCGGCAGCAATGCTCAGCAAGTCGCCAATAATTATCGGGGTAGCAAGTTAACGGCAAGTTTTCAACGTGCAATTATTAACCACCCACGGGAGCAAGCCAATGATTAGCTATTTGACCTCGCTATTCCCCCAAGCAATCAGGCATACCTTCATTTACGGTGCTAGCATAATTTTAATGAAAAGTGTTTCGTTGCTGATGCTTCCTATTACCGCATTTTATCTGCGCCCAGAGCAATTTGGTCAATTGGAATTACTCACCAGCATTGCGATGATTTGCAGTATTTTAGTCGGACTAGGCTTAGAAAACACCTTATTTAGATATGCTGGAACCAATGTTGATTTTGATAAGAAAAAACAAATTGCCGCCAATATATTAATTTTATCGTTGTTAACAGGGACTCTGGCATTGGCGATCGGCTGGTATCTGGCACCAAGTTTTATTGAATTCACAGCAGCCGACATTTCGGTCTTTCAACTACGGATCATTTTAGTTGTCATTTCTTTTGAAGGTGCCATTGCAATCCCGCTAGCCTGGTTTCGGATGCAAGAAAAAGTGTTATTATTTTTTTTAGCTACCACTCTGAGAACAGTGGCTCAGGCCGCTTTAATTATGCTTTTTCTATCAATGCAATATCAAGTAACTGGGGTGCTAGTGGCATGTTTCATTGCCGCGGGTTTGCAAGCTGTAATATTGTCGTTAATCATGCTAAAAGAAGTCGGATTCTCCTTTAAACTCAACAAATGTTCAGAATATCTTAATTATAGCTTACCAATTGTTGGCAGCGGCTTTATAGCATTTTCATTAGGGGGCTTTGATCGCTGGTTACTCGCCGCCAAATTTGCGCTAGCGACGGTGTTGTTAGTCCAGCCATTTGGGATGTGGTGGCTACCAAAACGCTTTGCCATATTAAAACAGCACCAAGGCACGTTAAAGCCTAGTCACTATATTACAATCGGCATTACTGTGGTGATGAGTATTGCCGTAGTAGTGTCTTTTGTCGCACCTTTTCTAATCCATCTGCTGCTCCCTAGCGAATACCATCAGACGATGACCTATGTTTTATGGTTAGTGTTAGCCATGGCATATAAGGAGATTTCTGAACTCGTTAATATTGGCTGCTTTTTTGGTAATTCCACCACTGGACAGTTTTATATTAACCTGACTTGTGCGGCCATTAGTCTTAGCATTATGTGGTTTGGGATTGTTCAATTAGGAATTTGGGCAGTGGTAATCGCCCTAAATGTTGCCTACGCTGGTAAAGCACTGTTGTTCTATCTTGTCAGCCAACGCAAGCTCCCGCTGCCCTACTCCATTCCAAAGCTCACGATGGTGATATCTTTGGGGGTTACTCTAATCATTCTCAGTCAATTCATCCCAAGTAGCTGGGGTGGCTGGGGCATTTCGGTGTTAGTGTTGGTGTTGGTTTTAGCAGTAGCAGTAGCAGTAGCTTTGACTGTAAAACGAGACCTGCTATCTCTAAATAAAGCGTTCGGCTAAGTGATGGTTGCTAATCATCAAAGTACTCACCATCTCTGGCTAGCACTCTTGAGTTGTGGCTTGCTTGGCATCACTTGGTGGTGGCTACCTCATCCACTCATCGCCCCCGTTCTTGCGGCAATCCCTGTTGCTATCATGCTGGTGATAGCACTGCCTTTTCCGATGGTTTTACTGTTTGTGATTTTTTCTTTTTTTAGGATCCATGAAGTATTTCCCGCGTTATACAACTTAAAAATTCCACTAATGCTATCGCTGGCATCTATTGCCGGACTCGGTTGGCATATCGGACTGACCCAGCGAGTAAAACTGTGGTGGAGTCGCGAGCTGAC
>JABSRS010000341.1 GCA_013214885.1 Gammaproteobacteria bacterium | reverse complement strand
ATTTCAAGATGAATAATTCAACCAACAATTTCGCAATTTCAGGATAACGCGTCATTGTCTCTTCAACATAAGATTGATTAAAGGTACTACCAATCTGACGCATGTATTTTGCGTACATTCTTAAAATAGTGATATGACGACCACTTAACCCTGATGCTAGCAATAAGCGGTTAAATCCGTCATCTTCAAGCTGTTTTGCCCAAACATTGGCAAAAGCATCCTGGAATGTTTCCTGCACTTGATTAATATCGAAATCGTTAGTGCCAGTGTGCAACATTTGGAAATCAAGGACCCAAGCCGTATGACCGTTAGCAAAAGTCAGCTCGTACGGTCGCTCGCCAATAATCCGTAAACCAAAGTTTTCTAACATTGGTAACACATCTGACAAATGAAGTGGCTCGTCTAGACTAAATAACTTTAGGCGGACTTTCTTACTGCCCTTGGCATCTTCTTGAGCTCGGTAGAAAATCATTCCGAGGTTATGATCATCACTTAACGATTCTAGCTTTGCGATATCGACTACTGCAAGTCCTGGCAAAACATCGGCCTTGTAGCTGTTGCTAAAGGCTTGATTGTATTTGTCGGTTAACCCTTTAGATTTGGCTTCGCCATGATGGGCAACCAAGGCGTTCTCTAGTCGATCATCCCATGAACGTGCTGCTTCGATTAAATCATTTTCAATTGCTTTCACATCAATTTCCGTAGTTATCTCTTCATTAAGCTGAACAATATAGTGTGTACGAGCCAAGGTTGATTCCGAGAAGTAAGTGGTAAACTGCACACTTTCTTTAGAGTTAAAGTGCTTGGCTAGTACCTGCTGGGTTTTCTGACGCAAAATGGTGTTGTAACGTTCTTTCGTAACATAAACGATACAAGAATAAAAACGACCAAAGGCATCTTGACGGGTAAATAATTTTACCGTATCGCGATCTTTGATATTAAGCACACCGACAGAGGTTTCTAATAATTCTTGCTCAGTCGCTTGAATTAACTCATCACGCGGATACGTTTCTAGGATATTTTGTAGCGCTTTATAGTCATGACTGCCAACGCTATAGTTAGACGAGTCGACAATGCGGCGTAATTTATTACTTAAATAAGGAATTTGAAATACGCTATGATTATAAATTGACGCACTAAACAAACCAATAAATCGGTCTTCACCAATCACGCGACCTTTTTTATCAAAACGTTTAATGCCAATATAATCGGTCTTGGTTGGACGATGAACCCGGCAAATCCGATTGCTTTTGGTTAATAACATCAGTTTGGTTGATAAAGCTTCACGCCGCGCGCCATCAGAAAGCTCAGATAAACGTTTGTTCTCTGTTTCAGATGATTGCACCATTAAACCCAAGCTCGATTCATTATCAGGTACTAGCTCAATATCACCCTCGATCGCATTAAGCGCATAAGAGCGATAACCCAATAAGGTGAAATTACCTTGATAAATCCAGTTTAAGAAATCAACCGTCTCATCGCGCTCTTCTTGTTGACCTGGAAAAGGTAATCCTGGTAAACCGTCGATAATGTGCTTGAGTTTTTCGCGCATCGAGCCCCAATCATGAACTGATAGGCTAACTTCCTGCAACACATTAACTAATTCTTTTTTTACTTGATCAAGTACTTCTTTATCTTCAAGGCGATCAATTTCAAGCAAAAATACCGTTACATCTTCCGTTTGATCTGTTTTATTTTTTAGTCCTGAGATAGAAGTAACAATACCTTTAGCATTTCGGCTAACACTAACCGGATAATGAAGCGACAAATGGGTGCTAATACCTAGGCGAGTCAGTGCCATATTGATAGAATCGACTAAAAACGGCATATCCTGGTGAACAATTTCAATGATTGTTCGAGTAGGCTGCCAGCCGTGACGTGATAACACCGGATTAAATACTTTGACGACCTGTTCGTAAGGTTTGCGCTCATTTAACGCTCCCCATAAGCTAAGTGCAGCACCGTATAGGTCGCTATCACTACGCGTTGCAATATCTGATTCAGAAATGTCGCCATAAAGAACTTTAGCAAAAGAAGCAACGAGTTCAGATTGTTCATCACTGACTTTTTCATTGATCATTGCTGCTACGTTTTCTAAGAGTACAGAAGAGTTTGCATCGGTTAATGCCATAATCTCGATTCCTTATTGACCATCAAGGTCTTTGTTAGCTCTGAGCATAAGGTAAGGCTTCCTGCCCGACCCGTTTTTTATTTTAATTGGTACAAGTTTATTCTTAATAAATCTAAAATTCGAGCATTATTTAATAAAAAACCACTCGTAAAACCAGTTAGATTAATCGTTTAAAAATTTGAAGCAAAAAATGTGAATTCTTATGCAACAAACGAAAAAAGAGGTCATAAAATGACCTCTTTTGTTGTATATGTTGATAAGTTGTTAAGCTGATTTTACATCGTTTTTATCGACTCATGATTTACCTTGCTTGTACCACAGCAAATTAGCTAAGGCTGGTAACACAATGATCGCACCCAGCATGTTGACTAAAAACATAAAGGTCAGCAAGATCCCCATGTCCATTTGAAATTTCAACGCTGAGAAGAACCAAGTACTGACGCCAATTGCCAACGTCGCGCCCGTAAATATGACGGCGCTACCACGCTCGCGTAATGCTTCATAATATGATTCTTGGACCGATTTACCGGTATTTAACATCAGTGCCATGGTCGCTAATATATAAATACCGTAATCGACGCCAATGCCAACACCGAGTGCAATTACTGGCAGTGTCGATACCGTCAACCCAATATTCAAAAAGGTCATTAATGCTTGTGCCAAGGTCGATACCACAAATAACGGCACAATCACTGATATTGTGGCCCGCAACGATCTGAAGCTCAGTAAACACAGAATAATGACCGCACCATAAACATAAAACATCATCGGTGTTTGAGCCGCTTCTACCGCTTCGTTAGTCGCAGCCATGACACCGACAGGTCCAGAAGCTAATTTGAATTTTACCTCGTCAGTACTGAACTCGGCGCTGGCAAGTTTTACCGCATCAACAACTCGGTTAATCGTTTGGGCTTTATGATCAGTCAAAAACAAATAAACTGGCATCACACTACACGTGGTATTTAACAGACCCGAAGTGGTTGGAATTTGTGAAATAGATTGAACCAAGGTTGCTTGGGTGCGTGATAGGACCCGCCATTTAGGATTACCTTCATTAAAACCACCGTTGACTCTTTTGGTCACCGTTGCCAAACTTATCGTCGACTGAACCCCTTCAACATTGTGCATCTGCCATTGAAAAGTATCGATCAGTTTTAACGTCTCATAATCAGTACATGAATCTGGTGTTCCTTCAACAATAATCGACATTACATCGGTGGTAATCGAAAATTTCTCAGTGATCAGTGCCGTGTCTTGATTATAACGTGACCATGAATGCAATGCCGCAGCACCGTCATCAAGATCGCCAATCTTTAATTGTTGTGACTGAATATAGCCAAAAGAGAATAAGCCTACCGTTAAGATCAGTGTCACGATAGCAACGCGACGCGAAGCAAACCTCGATAACAACCGCCATAGGTTATCCATTCTTTGCGCTGAACGTTGCGATTGTGGCTCAACCTTAATCGTGCAATACGAAATAATCACAGGCAATAGCACTAAGTTGGTTAAGATAATAACCCCAACCCCTAAACTGGCTGATATCGCGAGTTCACGAATAATGCCAATGTCGATTGATAATAAAGTGATAAAACCAATAGTATCAGACAGTAATGCCACGCCACCAGGTATCAACAATGCTCTAAACGTTACTGCAGCCGCTTCTTTACAATCAAAACCTTTCAGCAGCTTCTTCTTCACGCCGTTAATCATTTGAACACTGTGGCTAACTCCAACAGCGAATACCAAAAATGGGACCAGAATAGACATTGGATCAAGCCCAAATCCTAAGACGGTTAGCAAGCCCATTTGCCAAATAACCGCCATTAAAGAACAGACCAATGGCAGCACGGTT